>NZ_CALGPY010000010.1 GCF_937959485.1 uncultured Campylobacter sp. | reverse complement strand
ATCGGCACTACCGCGGCGATCGTACCGCTTACTATAGGCTCGGCCCCCTTTATCGCTCGCCTCATCGAAAGCGCGCTGCTGGAGGTCGATAGCGGCGTAATCGAGGCGGCGAAGAGCTTCGGCGCGAGCAAGACGCAGATAATCTTTCGAGTAATGTTCGTCGAGGCGCTGCCTAGCATCATCGGCGCGATTACTCTGACGCTTATCGTCATCATCGGATTTACGGCGATGGCGGGCACGGTCGGCGGCGGCGGGCTCGGCGACGTGGCGATCCGCTACGGCTTTCAGCGCTTCCGCCCCGATATAATGGCATACACTGTCGTGATCCTGATCGTGCTCGTGCAGATCATACAAAGCATAGGAAATTTACTCTATAAAATTACGAAAAAGTAGGCTTAAATCCATAGCTTAACAAGATATCAAATATTTTCTATTAGTATAAAATTGCAAAAAAGTAGATCTTAAACTTATAGACCGTTCATTTGCATAGCCTGTTTTGCTAAACTGTAAAATTATAAAAAATATAGGTTTACAACGCTATGAATACCGCTTGAAATTCTATATCGTAAGCAGTTAGATTTTTGCCTGCCGTCAAGGTCTAAATTTAAGGCTTTGTGTAGCTAAAGCAAAGCTCGTGCCAAGACTTGCTTCGTGTAGAGTAAGCTTTTATTTTTATAACAGGTCGCCTCTTTGAAGCGAACAATCAAAACTGCGCTGGGTAATTTTAAAATTCGCAGGCAAGATTTAGGCGCAGAATTTTAAAATTTAATTGCCTAAAATTTAAAATTTAGCCCAAACCTTAATGAGAAGCGTAAGTTGAAATTTGAAATTCTAAAGCACGGAATTTTAAAATTTTAAAAATTTAGACCTTGCGAAATTTTGCTTATAAATTCTAAGACAAGCAGTTTTAAAATTTTATAATTTTAGGTTTTGCGGGATCTTTCTTATATAATTTCACTTTTACTTCGAAATTTCGTAGCTTACTTTTAAAATATAAAGCGCAGGATATAAATAAAAGGCACCGGCCTTAGCAATAAAGCCAATAATGATGGTATTGCCGCTTTGACAAGCTTTTTTGGCTTTGGTAAAAGAACCTAAGATTGCGCCAGTTCTTTAAAAATAAGGCAGACTATGAAATTCCCCTACGAATTGAGCCTAAATTCTTTCGTATTGAGGAATTTTAAAGAGGCATAGAAAGCATAGAATTTTATGAATTATCTTGCGGCGCTTTCGGTAAATTTCACGCGGGTAGATACGGCGCATTTAATAAGATTATTATCGCATAAGAGCAGAGCTACTAAATTTATCCCGTTTTGCATTGCAAGATCGATGGTCTCTTTATGCGCCGCAAACGAGATCATCTGCGTAGCGTCTAAATTTAAAAAGGGGCGAGAAATCTCTCGCCCCTGAAATTTTAAGTATAGGATTTGATTTTATAGATGTGCGAGCCAGGGCTTGCGCATCTATTAAAATTTAAAACATAATCTCAAACCCTGCATTGATAGCCCCACCTCTTGTTTTGCCTACGTAGCCCTTGCCTCCTAGGCTAAAGATAAGGTTTTTACTCTCATACTTATAGCCTGCTTCAAATACTCCGGTTGAACCCTTTAGGCTAGGCTTAGGAGCGTCAAGTCCCATAGTAGATGCTTTAGCATCTCCACTAAACTCATACTCGTATGCTCCGCCAAAGTATAGGTTATGCTCATCTTTTAGATTTATAGTATCTCTAAGGCCAGCTCTTAGCCTATTAGATGTAACGCTATCAAAGTGATATCTCTCGCCAGAGCTTATAGTAGCATCTGCATCATCCGTGTAAGCATATAGCCATTTAGTATAAACGTCTAGCTTGTTACTTTGGCTTAGATCAAAGATCTGACCTATTCCTATATGAGTAGCCATATAGGTTGAGCTGATATCAAACTTCTCATTATGAGCTAATACTCCAGGAGCTATAGCATAGGTCCAGTCGTTACTATTGTAGTCGCTGCTTATCTTACCTACGTGAAAGCTTGCATCAAGGTAGGTGCCGCTAGTAAAGTTTTGCTTTAGCATTAAACCTCCACCTATATACTCACTATCTCCGTCTGCATGTAAGCCGCTATCTAAGTAGCTATCGTAGTTTGCTCTTCCGTATTCAACGAATACTCCGCTTAAGATATCTCCTGCGAAATTCTCAGTTAAGCTGGCTAATCCTGCTGCAACGCCGTAACCTTTGGAATTTACGTGCGAGCCCGTCTCATACCTTAGATCATAAGCTTCGCTTATAGCAAAAGGAAATAGCTCTAAATGACCATCCGGTATTAGCTTATCTAGGTAGTTAGTGATTAACTCGCTTCCGCTCTTTAAGCTGGCTAAGCTTGCGGCACGGGTTTCTGCGAAGGATTTGGTAT
>NZ_CALGPY010000009.1 GCF_937959485.1 uncultured Campylobacter sp. | reverse complement strand
GAGTCCGATTTTTGCAAATATCGCGGTCAGCGCCGCAAAGAGTGCTGATGCAAGCGCCCAAGCCGCCCAAGTTTCCATGATCTTCCTTTAGAAAAATTACTAGATTATAGCTCTATTCAGATAAAATTTTCTTATAATTTCGCGCACAGTGCCAAAAAACAAAATCGCAAGCGATCGATCCGGCGGAGGCGACATTTAAATTTTAAAATTTTAGCCGCAAAATACGGCTAAATTTCAGTTCCGACAAGCAAAGCTTGCCTCGCACGCTACCGAATGAGTTTGGGCGCCGTTTGAGTGGCGTGCCGCAAGACACGGTTCGCAGGAGTTGCTATAAAATTTTGCTTTGGCAAGATAAAATTTTATCGAGGCAAGACGAGCTTCCCTTCGAATGCAAAATTCTATTTTAATTCAGCAAAAGCACGACCGAATACGCCTTTCGCAAATCCAAACGCGATATAAATTCCCCCCGAGCAGAAAGATCTGAATTTAAAAAATATTTATCGTTTATATATAAAATCTCAAAATTTCTACGAGGAGAGCTTATGAAAAAATTTCTACTCGCGCTCATCGCGATATTCGTTTTAGCGGGCTGCGGCAGCGACCCGAAAGGCGTAGCCGAGGACTTCATCAGAGCCCTATACGAGGGCGATTCTAAGACTTTGGTGGATGCTATAGACATACCCGATAAGGACAGATCGGACGACGGCTCTATGCAGATGATAAACGGCAAACTAATGCAAATGGCGGGTGCCGGCAAGGAGGAGGCCTCCAAGCGCAACGGGCTAAAGAGCGTCTCGGGCGAGCTGCAAAATAGCGACGAGAAATCGGCGCTCGTGAAAGTCGCTGTGTCTTTTAAAAACGGCACAAACCGCACCGAGAGCGTTAAACTCGTCAAAAAAGACGGCAAATGGAAGGTTGCGCTTTAGCCAAAAAGTTTCTCATCTGCTTGATATTTGCCACAGGCGGGCTTGGCGAGCTTTGGATGCTCACGCGCGCATCTGCTGTAAAAGAGCCGCTACGGGTACCGGATGAAATTTTATCAAACCTACGCACGGGCGATCTCGTCTTTCGCCTAGGCGACGTCACCGACAGCCGCATAATCGCGACCGCGACGGATTTTAAATACTCGCACGTAGGCATGATCGTGCGCGAGCGCCCGCTTTTGGTGGTGCACGCGGTAACGGGCGAGGGCGAGCGAGACGGCGTCGCGGCTGTTTCGATGCGCGAGTTCTTGGCGCATGCGCGAGACTTTGGCGCGGTGCGGATGAAATTTTTAAGCGAGGAGCAAAAGGCGCGCATCGCCGCTTCTTTACTTAGGCGCGTCGGCGAGAGTTTTACGCTAAGACCTCGCGGCGAAGCGAACCTCTACTGCACGACGCTGCTTGAGCAGGAAATTTCAAAAATAACGGAATTTTCGCCGCAGTATTTCGAACTCAACCTAGCTGTCCTAGGCGGCGAATACCTCGCGCCGAAGGCGTTTTGGCATTACGGCGGCGTTGAAATTTTATACGAGTGGTAGGCATGACCTAGCTTGGGTTGGAATTTTGCGCGCCGTGTAAATTTAAAATATCGCGTCAATTTAAATCCGCGCATGAATAAAATTTGATCTTAAAATTCCGTGCCGTAAAATTTCGGTCAAAATTTCGCTTTGACTTTAAATTTTGAAATTCCGTACTCCGCAAAATTTCGTATTAGAATTCCGCAGGGCATTAAATTTTATAAATTTCGCTAGCTACCGAATTCGCAAAATTACCGCTCGCTTCAGATTCTGCGCATTCTACGTGCAAAACAAAATTCCGCCTTGCTGCAGAATTTTCAAAACACGAAATTTACAATTCGTAAAATCCTAAAAGAATAGAATTTTATAAAAGGTGTAATTTACAAAATTTCAAAAAGCAAAGCGCGTGAGCTTTACAGCTCGCCGAAAAGCGCTTCGAGATTTTTAAGACCTTCCTCCGTGGAGACCTTTTTCTCGCTCGCCAAGCCGGTTTCGATAAGCTCGATCTCGCAGCCGCACAGCATCGAAGCGAGGCGGATATTTAGACCGTTTTTGCCGATCGCTTTGCTTTTTTGATCGGGGTTTACATAGACGATCGCCTTGCCGTCCTGCGCTATTTTGACCGAGTTTACGATCGCAGGCGCCATCGCACGAGTGATCAAAATTTCGGGGCTTGCGGAGTATTCAAACGCGTCGATGCTCTCGCCGCCGCTTCCGTCTTGCAAATTTTTGCTTAAAAATCTACTCACCGCATCGATTCGAGCGCCTCCTTTGCCGACGGTGGCGCCTACCGGATCGACGTTTGGCGAGACGGCGCTAAGCGCGATCTTGGCGCGTCTGCCCGGAATCCTCGCGCAGGCTTGGATGATGACGCTGCCGTCTTTGATCTCTGGGACTTCGGCTGCGAGCAGGGCTTCTAGAAATTTTGGGCTGGTGCGCGAAAGCTCCAGTCTGATACCGTGGGATTTGTCGATGGCTACGTTTTTTATGACGGCTTGTAGCACGTCGCCTACTTTGAAATTTTCGCCCTTGATGCGGTTCTTAAGCGGCATGAAGGCTTTCGTATCCTCGATCTCTACGTAGGTCGTGCCGTCGTGATCGATCTTGGTGACTGTGCCGTGGGTAAGGGTACCTACCTTGCTTTTATAGTTTTCAAAAATTTTCTCTTCAAGCAGCCTTTGGATGTGAAAATTTAGCTCTCTAGCTAGCACGCCGGAAGCCGTGCGGCCGAGGTTTTCGATATTTATTTCGTAGCTTAGTTCATCTCCGATCTCCGCGTTTTCGCCTATTTTTTTGGCCTCGTTAAGCGCGATGAAGTTGTGATCGCCGAGCCGCTCATCATCATCCGCGACGACGTGGACCTTTTGGTAAAGCTTGACGCGCTTGGTCTGCGGATCGACTTCGCTGTCGTAGAGATACTCCTCGCCGAAAAGTCTTTTTGCGGTCTGGATAAACGCTGTTTTGACGCGCTCTTTGACGTCTGCGGGCTCAAGCCCCTTTTCATTTGCAATCGACTCGATGATGTCGGTGATTTTTTCCATAAATTTTCCTTAAGATTTGATTTCGTGCTACTAAATTTGGATTTTAAATTTTGAAGTGCGGTATTATATGGAATTTTGACTTTATTTTTATTTAAACGAATTATTATCTAAATTTCGCTAAACTCGCGGGTTTAAAAAGATAAATGAAAGGATAGATCATGCAGCTAAAACTTGCCAGAACGGAGCTTGCCTCTAAGCCAAAAAGCGTTAAGATCGAGGATTTGCAAGCCCAAGTAGAAAAGAGCGGACAAAAAATATTTTATCTGGATAGAGAAAATTCTCAAAAAGATTTAGCCGCTTTGGTGGATTTTTTCGATACTAAGGGTTTTAGCGTGTATCAGCGCATAGTGCGATACGGGCTGAACGAAAACGAGTATATGTACGAGGTGCATATCCTTTGAGTAAACTCCTCTTCATCCAGACCCTAGGTTGCGCGATGAACGTGCGCGATAGCGAGCATATTATCGCGCAGCTAAAAGAGCAAGATTACGAGATTACCGACGACGTAAATATCGCGGATTTGATCTTAATAAACACCTGCTCCGTACGCGAAAAGCCCGTGCATAAGCTCTTCAGCGAGATCGGAGCATTTGATAAAGCTAGAAAAAAGGGCTCCAAAATCGGCGTTTGCGGCTGTACCGCAAGCCATCTGGGCGGAGAAATTTTTAAGCGCGCGCCATTTGTGGATTTCGTACTCGGTGCCAGAAACGTATCTAAAATTTCGCAAGCCGTTCGTACGCCTAAATTTATTAGCACGGACATAAACTACGACGAGAGCGAGTTTGCATTCGGCGATTTTGCGAGCTCGCCATATAAATCCTTCATAAACATAATGATCGGCTGCGACAAAAAGTGCTCCTACTGCATCGTGCCGCAGACTAGAGGCGATGAAATTTCGATCCCCGCTCAAATCATTTTGCGCGAAGCCGAAAGATCCGCAGCTCGCGGCGCCAAAGAGATATTTCTGCTCGGCCAAAATGTCAATAACTACGGCAAGCGCTTTTCTAATGCCCACGAAAAAATTGACTTCAGCGACCTGCTCATGCGGCTTAGCGAGATAGAGGGCATCGAGCGCATCCGCTTTACCAGCCCGCATCCGCTGCATATGGACGATAAATTTTTGGACATTTTTTGCAATAATCCTAAAATTTGTAAATCGATGCACATGCCGTTACAAAGCGGCTCTAGCAAGGTTTTGCGCGATATGAAGCGCGGATATACCAAGCAGTGGTATCTAGACCGCGCGCTTAAGCTACGCCAAAGCTGCCCCGGCGTGGCGATTAGCACCGACATCATCGTGGGCTATCCGAGCGAGAGCGAGGATGATTTTGCTGAGACGATGGAGGTGCTAGAGGCGGTGAAATTCGAGCAGGTTTTTTCCTTTAAATTTAGCCCTAGACCGCTCACGCCAGCGGCAAGCTTAAAGCCGCTGGATGATGAAATTTCAAGCGAAAGATTAAGCAGGCTGCAAAGCGCTCACGCTAAAATTTTAGACGAGATCGCAGGAGCGCAAAAAGATAAAATTTTCGACGTGTATTTTGAGGAGCTGCGAGAGGCCGGCACTGTGTGCGGTAGAAGCTTTTCAAATTTTCTAATCTGCGCGCAAGGCAGCGAGGAGCTGTTAGGCAAAACGCGCAAAGTACATGTCGAAAAGACCGCCAGAATGGCGCTTTATGGAAAAGTTATCGCTTAAAAAGCGGCTGTTTTTCCGCGCCTCTGAATATCTCATTTTTATTCTGATTTGGTGTATTTTTTTAACGTGCAGGGTTAAATTTACCCCCGCGAAGTTGCCCGAAAAGCCCTGCGTCGTCGTGTTTTGGCATGGAAGACTAGCTATGATGAGCTTTGCTTATAGGCGCTGGTGGCTGCGGGATTTCGGCAGCAAGAGGCGAGCTAAGGTCATCATCAGCGATCACAAAGACGGCGAAATCATTACGCGCGTGATCTCGCATTTCGGCATCGGCGCGATCCGCGGCAGTAGCTTCAAAGGCGGCGCACGCGCGCTTATGGGCGCGATCAAAGAGATAAAAAACGGTACCGACGTCATCATCACTCCCGACGGCCCGCGCGGGCCGCTTCACAGCGTCGCCGACGGTGCCGTGATCCTTGCGCAGCGACTGAACTTAGGTATTTACGCGCTAAATTACGAAGCGAGCAGCTTTTGGAAATTTCGCAGCTGGGACGAGATGGTGTTGCCAAAGCCGTTTTCGCGTATAAATTACAGCCTCAGCGCGCAGTTAAATTTAACTGGGCTTAGCCTCGATGCGGGCAAAGAGGCGATCAGGCAACTGCTTTTTGCAAGCGCCGAGAAGGACGCTAAATTTTAGTTTGAAATAATAGTGTTTCGATATAATTGCAATTTTAGGAGAAAAAATGGCACTATTTAAAGCAAAATCATTCCTCGGCGTCGCTAAAAGTGTCGACGCATGCGAGTTTTTTTATAGAAAATTGGGCTTTGGCAAAAGAATTTTGGATGAGAAATCCGATCGCTTTCCCATTACGCAAGAAAATGATCTGGCTACCTCACTGGCGGGCTTTGCGGATCTGAGTGATAAAAATTTAATCTCTTGCGTGCTGATAGACGACGAAAATCAAAGAGTGTATTTTAACGAGGATTATATGATTAAAGAAAATAGCATTTATCAAAAAGTCGATGATAGCTTCATAGTGGAATTTCCTCGCGCAAGTGCACAGGCGGCGGATGAGACTTTTGGAATAGAATTTAGCTCGCACGCTAGTTTATTTAAAATTTTATACTTCTTGCTAAAAAATCAAAGCGATTTTGAAAACATGGCGATGTTCGCACTGAAATTTAATAACCGCGCATGTTTCGTCGTCGCCAACCAAGAGCGCGTACTCTATGCCGACATAATGCGTATCGATGAGGAGATGCAGGCGGCGATGAGCGACGCGGACGAGCTATTTTACGAGCTTTTAAATTTTCAGATTGAGACCTTCTACAAATCCGAAAATAGCGAGTTTCTCACCAACGTTTTCATCTACTCCGACGGCACGCTTAGCAACGAGATTGGTTATGTGATTTTCACGCGCATCTTCATCAAAACAAATTTGATAAATCTAAATTTCGCCGATTACATCAACAAAATCGCGATGCTGGAAGCCCGCTAGATCAAATTTTTTGCTCCGCACCTAGGCAGAATTTTAAAATTTAATCTTTAGCTTTGCAAGATTGTGCTTGCTTGATACGATTTGATTGTCTATTTGCGCCGCATTTTGTTAAATCTATCTCGCGTTGCATAATGGAATTTTGGCTAGGTAAAATCATCCGTATTTAACGGCTCGCTTTTAAATTTAAACTTATTTGTCGCAAAGGGCCCGTCTTTGCGCTGTAAATTTTATCTTTTTCACGAATCCCGATTAATTTTGCTTAAAAAATTTTCTATCAAAGCTCGCCTTTGCTCCACGTCGTCGTTCTCGCTAATGCCCTCTAGCTCGCTTGCGTGATGGGCCTTGGGCGGGATATCTTTCAGATACGACCACACCTCGTCTTCGCTTAAAATTTTGCCGTGCAGATCAAAGCCCACGTTTAGCGCCCTGCCCGAAACTTCAGCCATATCTGCGTGCAGGTGACCGTAGAGCATCAGCGCGCCATAATGGCAGTTTGCCCACTCGATCATCGGGTAGTGAGACAGAGCCGCTCTCTTATGCGATAAGCGCACAAAGGCGTAGCCTACGATCTGCTCAAACATAAAATTGCCGTCCGCCTTGCGTCCGCTTAGCAGCTCGTTTTTCATCGCAGCGATGCGCCCATCGTGGTTGCCCAGCACCAAAAAATGTCGCCCGTTTAGTCTGCGAAGTAACTCGCAAGTGTGCGCAAAATCCTTGTGAAAGGACACATCGCCGAGATTATAGACGAGATCCTCGGGTGTAACAAGCGCATTCCAAGCGGCAATGAGATTTTCATCCATCTCGGCTACGTTTGCGCCTTTTCTAAAATTCGGATATTTTTTCAGCACCAGCTCGTGGCCGAAGTGTAGATCGGAGGTAAAATAAACGCTCATAAAAGCTCCTCAAATAGCGCAAGATCCGTGCCCGTGACAAATAAAAATCCGCGGTTTATCGGCGGGATTTTTAGGGTGCGGCACGCTTCTTTAAATTTCTTGTCCATCGCCGCTTTGATATAGGGCGTTACGAGAATAAAGTTTTTGCCCGCTCCGACGGCCACCTTGCCGCCTAACACACAATCAGCGCCGTTTTCTAGGCAGCGCGCGCATTCGTTTCGCTGCGCCGAGCTTAGCACGAGTCCTAGCCGCTTGCAGGCAAGATCCACACCACGAAGCTCGCCAAGACCGCGTTTTACGAGATAAATTTTAGGTGCAGGATTAGAAATTTCGGGAGTTAAGCTTAATGCGTCAGCCGCCAAAAACTCAAAGCTTTTTTTTACGCCGCCAAAGTACTCATTTAAAAACGGCTCGCTAAATTTAGCGCGAACGCGACCGCGCTTAAATCGGTCCGTCAAATTCGTCTCGTCGGTGAAGTATTTTAGGTTTCGCTCACGCAAAAACCGCTCCAGCTCGCACTTTCGTACGCCTAGAAGCGGACGAGCGATCACGTAGTCATCGCGGGCTTCGAGCTCTTGCATGCCAAGTAGCTCGCTAAGCCCCGCGCCGCGCCCAAGCTGCATCAAAAACCACTCGAATTTATCGTCAAATTGATGCGCCAAGATCAAATTTTCATATCCCTGCTCGCGGCAAATCTCGGCGAAAAACTCGTATCTGGCCGCGCGTGCCTCGTGCTCGAAATTTGACGCGCCTAGCTGCACGCTTTTTACATAGATTTGTTTGTTAAATTTGGCCGCCAGATCTCGCGCAGAGGCGACCTCGTCCTTGCTTTGCGCGCGGACGTTGTAATCCACGATCGCAAGGTCAAATTTCACGCCTGCCTCGTCTAAAAGGTAAAAAAGCGCTGTACTGTCGACGCCGTGCGAAAAAGCAAGCAGATTTTTGCTAGCTCGCAGCAAGGCTAGAATTTTGCTTGGAATTTCAGGCGAGTTTTTCATTGTCCTTGCGAGCTTTTTAGTACTCGCGCGAGTAGCCTATCGCCCGCAAATTCCGTGATTTCGCACTCGTATAGACCGCCTGCTTTTAGATTTTGCACGTAGCTTTCGTTGATTAAAATCTCGCCGTCGATGTCCTTGTCCCATGCAAGAGGCTTGGCGCCGTAAAAAAACTCGCCCTCGCTGCTGGCGCCTTCGATTATTAGGGGCATCTTTTTGCCTACGAGCGCGCGCATGCTATTATCTATCGCCTCGCGCGTGATTTTTTCGATTTTATTTAGGCGGCGGCTAATTGTCCGCGCAGGGATCTGCGGCATCGCAAAGCTCGCCGTATCCTCCTCCTTGCTGTAAGCAAAAGCTGAAATTCTATCAAATTTAAACTCCTGCAAAAAGTTGCAAAGCTCGTCAAATTCGGCTTCACCTTCGCCCGGGTGTCCGACGATGACGCCCGTGCGCAGAAATGAATTAGGCGCTGCACGCATTAAGCTTAAAAGCTCTTTGATCCGCGCCGCGCTCGCGCCGCGCTTCATCAGGCTTAGCATTTTGTCGTTTATGTGTTGGATCGGCATGTCGAAGTAGTTTGCGAAAACGGGTGAGTCCACGATCGTGCGGATGAGTCGCTCGTCGGTGCTGGTGGGGTAGAGATACAGCACGCGCGCGACCTTGACGCCTCTAATTTTTTCGATGCGTTTTATCAGTGCGACTAGATCTATATCCTGCTCGTGGACTCTTTCGTCGTCTGCACTCTCGCCGCCAGAGCCCTTACTGCAGGAGAGCCTACTACTTTGAGTGGAAATTTTATCTCCCGCGCCGCCACTTGAGCTATCGGAATTCTGCCCGTCGCGAAAGAATGCGGAATTTAACTTATCGCGAGAGCCTTTAAAATTCGATCCGTCCTTTTTGCCGCGTCTTAGATCGCGGCCGTAGCTGCTGGAATCCTGTGCGATAAAGCTAAAATCGTAAAACCCACGCGCTACCAAGCCGCGCACCTCTGCTTCGATGTCGTCTATACTGCGGCTTTTTAGGCGACCTTTGAAGCTCGGAATGGCGCAGAAAGAGCATTTTTGATTACAGCCCTCTGAAATTTTAACGTAAGCGTGGTAGTTTGAGCCCGTTATCACGCGCGAAGAGGTAAGCGCGGGGCTTTGCAGATAGGTTTGCGGGCTGAATAAATTTTGCTTTTTTAAGATCATTTCGTCGATCTTATCGTAGTCGCCGACGCCGCTAAAAATATCGACCTCGGGCAGCTCGCGCATGAGCTCGTCTTTGTAGCGCTGCATCAGACAGCCCGTGACGACCAGCAGCGCGCCGCTTTTTTTCTGCTCGCTAAGCTTCAAAATCGCACGGATACTCTCCTGCTTGGCGCTTGCTATGAAGCCGCAAGTATTTACGATCATCACGTCCGCACTCGCAGGTTCATCCGTGAGTTCGTAGTTTTGCAAACGTCCGAGCATGATCTCGCTATCGACTAAATTTTTATTACAGCCCAGCGAGACGAGATGGAGTTTTGCCATTTTACAGCCAGATATTATCGATCAGGCGGGTTGTGCCGACCTTTGCGGCAAGCAGTATTATCGTATCGCCTTGCTTGATCTGTGAAATTTCATTAAATTTATAATCCACGAACGCTATATAATCGACTGCCAGCGGCTCAAGCACGCTAAGCATCTTTTCGCGGATGATATTTAGGCTGATCTCACCTTTTTTAATAAGCGAGCTGGCGTTTAGCAAGGAGCGCGAAAGCTTAAGCGCCATAAGCTTTCCCTCCTCATCCAAATAGGCGTTGCGCGAGCTAAGCGCGAGCCCATCACTTTCGCGCACAATCTCACAAGAGATGATATTTATAGGCATAAAAAAGCTCTTTACCATCTTCTGCACGATAAAAAGCTGCTGGGTGTCCTTTTTGCCCATATAAACGTTGCTAGGACGAGTTAGATTAAAAAACTTATTTAGCACCTTAAGTACGCCGTCGAAGTGCCCGGGGCGCGTTTTGCCTTCTAAAATTTCACTTATTGGCTTAGGTGCTATGATTGCTGGCTCCTCCGTGCCGTAAATTTCATCCACGGTCGGGATAAAAAGCGCGTTCGCATCGAGGCTCTCGCAAATTTTAATATCGCCCGCTTCGTTTTTTGGATAGCTATTTAGATCCTCTCCAGGCAAAAACTGCGCCGGATTGAGGAACGCCGAGACGATTACGATATCGTTTTCGTTTCGCGCCCTTTTTATGAGGCTTGCATGCCCCGCGTGCAAAGCTCCCATCGTAGGCACAAAGCCCACGCTGCCGCTTGCCGATGCTCTGAAGCTTTTTAGCTCCTCTACGCTTCTAATAATTTGCATTGTTCTCTCTTTTCAATATAAAATATTAAGGCTGGCAATTATATCAAAAAATATTAAAGGTATAAATTAAGCGCAAAAGGGCGGTCTATTTAGCGAGCGTTAATCAATAAGTACTAAAATCTACCACGAGCTTTAGCTCTAAAATAAACTTCAAAAGGAGCGAAAATGGCTACTCAAGAGACAAATTTGGAATCTTTGAAAAAGGATATCGACTCTTTAAAAGCAGATTTTAAAGAGATTATGAAGTCTATCAAAAACATAGGCGTAGAGCGTGCTGAGTCTGCTAAATATAAAATTCTAGATCAGCTAAATAGCAATGAGATCAAAAAATATATAGACGATCTAAGGCTCAAAGGCAAAGACGGCATAGAAAGCGTAAATGACACGATAAAACAAGATCCGATAAAAAGCGTCGCTATCGCTGCGGGCGTCGGATTTTTGCTCGCTTGGCTGCTGAAAAAATAATGGCCGGCATATCTGAATTTATAGTTTCGGTAGTAGAGCTCGTATACGCTCAAGCTAGCGATATCAGGCGCTCTTTTTTAAAGAGCGCCAACTCGGTTTTACTAAATATAATTACGGGCATAATTTGCATTATAGGCTTAGTTTTCTTTTTGCTAGGACTGCACGCGCTTCTTGAAAAAACTATCGGAGAAATTTGGGCGTATTTCGCCTGCTCCATCGTAGCTTTTTTGTGTTCTATCATCGTATATAAGGTACTTTCGTGCAAAGCGAAATGACAAAAGAGAAGCTAAGACTAGTGGTGTCTATGCTTGAAGACAGAAAAGCCGATTGTAAAAAGTTAAAGCTAGAAGAAGCAAAGCTAAAACTGCTACTAAACGACCCCTTGCCCGATCTCTCGACGGAGCTTAAACTGATTAATCACGGCAATATCAAGCAGGTTTTGATATCCCTAATAGATAAATGCTTAATAATGCCCGCCTTAAATAAAATTTTATAAACAACCTTAATCCAAAATATGTTATAATCACGCCAAAAGCATAAAAAGGTCTTAAATTTTGGATAATTACGAATACACGGAACTTTTAAAAACCCTAAATATTAAAGTCGAAAATATCGCTGGCGTCGTAAAACCGGAGAATATTAAAGCGCGCCTAAAAGAGATCGAGGAGCTTGAAAATGATCAAAATCTCTGGCAGGATGTCGCAAAAGCAGGCGCCATCGGCAAGGAAAAAACTAAAATTTCAAATATCTTAAATAAATTTCTAAACGCTAAAAATGCCGTAGACGACGCAAAAGCTCTATATGAGCTGGCAAACTCAGAAAACGACGAGGATACGATAAACTCGCTTTTCGCCGAAGCGGACGCGCTAGAGGATAAGATCATAAATTTAGAAATTTCCATGATGCTTAGCGGCGAAAACGACGATAAAAACGCTATCGTCAGCATTCATCCGGGCGCGGGCGGTACGGAGAGCAACGACTGGGCCAGTATGCTATACCGAATGTATCTGCGCTTTTGCGAGCGAGAGGGCTTTAAGATTGAGGTTTTAGACTTTCAAGAGGGCGAGGAAGCAGGTCTTAAGGACGTTAGCTTCATCGTGCGCGGAGAGAACGCCTACGGATATCTGAAAGCCGAAAACGGCATCCATCGCCTGGTGCGCGTAAGCCCATTCGATAGTGCAGGGCGCAGACATACGAGCTTTTCAAGCGTGATGGTAAGTCCCGAGCTAAATGATGATATCGAGATAAATATCGAAGAGAAGGATATCCGCATCGATGTGTTTCGCGCAAGCGGCGCAGGCGGGCAGCATATCAATAAAACCGAAAGTGCCGTGCGTATCACGCACATCCCGACGGGTATCGTAGTAAACTGCCAAAACGATAGAAGCCAGCACAAAAACAAAGAAACGGCGATGAAGGTGCTAAGATCCCGCCTTTACGAGCTTGAGCTGATGAAGCAGCGCGAGAAGGACGAGAACGCGCCTAAAAGCGAGATTGGCTGGGGGCATCAGATCCGCTCCTACGTGCTTTTCCCGTATCAGCAGGTTAAGGACAACCGCAGCGGCGAGGCTTATAGCCAAACCGATGCAATTTTAGACGGCGATATAAAAAGCATAATCGAAGGTGTTTTGATTTCACAAGCGAACAGATAAATTTTTTTCGAAAGGATGAGAATGAGTGAAGATGGAATTTTGCTAGCGCTAGGATATAGCGTAAACGACGCGACGGTCGCGCAGCTGCGAGGAATTTTATCGAAGTGTGATTTTGAGGATAATGAGCTCGATCGCATCGTGGGGCTGAACGATAAGCTTAAAATTTACGGTGCGCACGTGGCGATGTCGAATTCAAACCCGTATTTTAAGATCAAAAACGACGCTACGAATGAGGAGCGCAAGACCGCCGCGGAGGAGATTATCCGCTCTTGGTCGGAAAAATTTAAGCTCAAGCTGCAAAAGGTCGCGGGCAAAGAGACCTATTACGTTTTGGGTCGCCAAATTTCAAAAAATTAAGGAGCAAAATATGAAAAAAATTCTAGCTTTGATCGCCGCTGGAGTATTTTTGGCAGGCTGCGTTAGCAACGCACCAAAGAGTGCAGTTGATGCACCAAAGAGCGGCAAATATTCTTTCGCCGACGTTCAAGACGGTATCCGTGCGATGAACCTACAAGGCGGCGTCGTGCAAAGCGATGCGTGCAAAAACGGCAATGGCGCAATGTGTCTAAATTTTGCTGATTCTATGTATTCCAAGCGCGACTATGCTTCCGCCGCCAATGCCTACAACGCTGCGTGCACGCTCTCCCAAAATTTCCCTGCTTGCCAGAAGCTCGCAGCGATGTTTGAAAAAGGCGAGGGCGTGGAGCAGAATAAATTCAACGCCATTGATCTATACCGCATCTCGTGCTATTACGGCTACAAGGACGCGTGCGCAAATATGCGCCGCTTAGGCTACAACGGCTAAGGCTTTGGGATTTAAATTTTAAAATTCCATTCCGCTGTATCGTAGAATGGAATTTTAAATGCAAAAATTCTGCACCATAGATTTTGATAAAATTTTGTGTTGCTTATAGCTAGAAATAAATTTTATCTACATCGTTGATATTTATATTGTGTCTAGCTAAGAAATACTCTTTCAATTCAAAATATATAGAATTTCTAAATATCGGTATTAAATAATATCTGGAGCAAGCAAATAAGCCGATATGTCCATAATGCGGTTTATCAACTCTTAATACGGGGAAAATTGAAAATCTCCTATCGCCGCTCTTTCCCAAAACAAGACAAAAGATAAATTTTACTAATATATTGCCCGCAAACTGAAACAAAGCAAAGCTCAAAAACCAACGAGCAACTACAAGATCAATCGTCATGAAAACCAAGCATAGCAACACTGCCGCCATAAACATATATAGCAATCCTCTTTTTCCTTTAAAATTTCCTATAAAAAAGGACCAACCCATATTATGTCGCAAATTTTCACATTGCTCGACATACGCGATTTTATCTTTTTCGTAAAATTCTATTTGATTGTTTTTAAGCCGTATCGTCGGTCTCTCTTTTCTATAATCTATAAGCTCAGGTAATATAATGAATAGCGATAAAAACGATAAAAACAAAATCATGTATATACCGTTCTTGGCGCTATAATCCACTGCGCCGCTGGCTTTCCAATCAAAATTTACGATTATGGTAAATACGCCTCCTATAAAAAGAGAGAAAACCATTAATAGCTTTTGATATAGATATTCGTAGTTTTCAAGAATTATCGGATCTTTGTCGTAATCTCTGGCTTTGGGATTATGCTGAAAAGAGCCGCTGTCATCCGAGATAAAATTTTGCGGCTCCATACTGTTTTCACAGGCAGAATTCTGAGCCGCTTTGGCCTCTAAATTTAAAGCATCAGTAGCTGAATTCCGTGCTTTGGAATTCAAAGATTCGGAATTCAGGGATGCAGAATTTAAAACTTCAAAATTTGAAACTTCAGAATCCTGGGATTCAAAATTTGAAACTTCAGAATTCTGGATTTCAAAATTCAGGGCTTTAGAATTCGAAACTTCGGAATTTTCAGTTTCAGAATTCTCAGTTTCAGAATTTTCGACGTCAAGCTCCTCGCTGCGGTTTTGCTTTGCACCGCCGCGCCGCTCATTCAATAGCCTTTTTAATTCCTCAAGCCTGCTTTGATCCATTCTTGACCCCGATAAGGCGTTTTAACCTCGCTTGTTTTTCCTCGTGCTCTTCATCGCCGCTAGCTCCTGCGCCAAAAATTCCCCCGTGTAGCTACCTGTCTTTTTAAAATCTTTCGCAAGCTTTTCTGGGGTGCCGCAAGCGACGATCTGTCCGCCGCCCTCGCCGCCCTCGGGTCCCATGTCGATGATGTAATCGCAGTTTTTGATGACGTCCAGATTATGCTCAATCACAAAGACGGAATTTCCCAGATCAACCAAATGGTGCAGCACCGCTACCAGGCGATCTACGTCTGCAAAATGCAGCCCCGTCGTGGGCTCGTCCAGGATATATAGCGTATTGCCCGTGTCGGTGCGGCTTAGCTCCTTGGCGAGCTTGACGCGCTGTGCCTCGCCGCCGCTAAGCGTCGTGGCGGGCTGGCCTAGCGAAACGTATCCAAGCCCGACGTCCGCGAGCGTCTTTAGCTTTTGATAAATTTTAGGCACGGCTTTGAAAAACTCGAGCGCCTCGTCGATACTCATCGCTAAAACGTCGGCTATGCTTTTGTTTTTGTATAAAATTTCAAGCGTCTGCGCATTGTATCTCGTGCCGTGACAAACGTCGCATACAACGCTGATATCGGGTAGGAAGTGCATCTCGATCGTGATCTCGCCCTCGCCCGCGCATTTTTCGCAGCGCCCGCCCTTGACGTTGAAGCTGAAGCGACCGATCTTGTATCCGCGCAGCTGCGCTTCCTTCGTCGCGGCAAAAAGCGCGCGGATCTCGTCCATCACCCCCGTGTAGGTCGCGGGATTGCTGCGCGGGGTGCGTCCGATCGGGGTTTGATCCAGATAGATCACTTTATCTAGGCTTTCAAGCCCGGAAATTTTAGTGCCCTTTACCGCGTGCACTTTCCTAGCGCGATTTAGCTCCTCAAGCGCCGTCGGCAGTATGGTTTGCAGCACCAAAGAGCTCTTGCCGCTGCCGCTAACGCCCGTGATGCCGACTAAATTTCGCAGCGGAAATTTTGCGCAAAGGCCGTGGATGTTATTGATATTTACGTTTTTGATACTTAGCCAAAGCTCCTGCTTGCGGTGCTTTTGGTAATTTATCTCCTTTTGGTTGTTCAGATACAGCGCGGTTTGCGTATTACTTTTAAGCAGATGCGCGACGTCTCCTGCGAACACGACCTCGCCGCCTAGATTGCCCGCCCCGGGGCCGATATCCACGACGAAATCCGCCGCCTCGATCGTCTTTTTATCGTGCTCGACGACGATTACGGAATTTCCCTTTTCCTGTAAGCTTCGCAGCGTCTTGATGAGCTTTTGCGTATCGCGCTCGTGAAGTCCTATGCTAGGCTCGTCGAGCACATACATCACGCCGCTAAGACCCGAACCGATCTGGCTTGCGATACGGATACGCTGCGCCTCGCCGCCGCTAATGGTGCGCGCATCGCGCCCAAGCGTGAGGTATCCAAGCCCCACGTCTTTTAAGAAAAACAGCCTCTCGTTGATCTCTTTTAGGATCGGCGCCGCGATCTGCGCGTCTTTTTCGCTTAAATTTGAAAACCGCTTCTCGTCGCTGAAAAATTCCACGCAGTCTGCGATACTCATATTTATCACATCGCCGATGCCCTTGTCTGCGACCTTTACGGCTAGGCTTTCGGGACGCAGGCGCAGTCCGCCGCAATCCGGGCAAATTTTTTCGCTCATATAATCGTCCAGATCGCTTTCGTTTTTGAGCAGATCGTAGGCGTATTTGATCGCGCCCTCAAATTTACGCACGAGCTTATGTTTTTTCCAGTAAAAATCGATCTCTTTGACGCTGCCGTAGAGGATCAGCTTTTTTTGCTCCTCGCTTAAGTTTGCGTACGGGATTTTGACGTTTATGCCGTTTGCTTCGCAAAATCCGAGCAGAAATTTATAATAATAGCTCTTGTTGAAGCCCGACATCACCTTGATCGCACCGCCCTCGATCGAGGCGTTTTCGTTGATGATCTTGCCTAGATCGAGGCTAAATTTTATCCCCAGCCCGTCGCAGCTCTCGCACGCGCCCTTTGGGGAGTTGAAGCTAAACGCGAGCGGCTCGAGCGGCTTGAATGAAATTTTACAATCAAAGCACGCCATATGCTCGCTGTAGTGGATCAGGCTCTGCGCGAGCCCCAGCTCGGCGGCGTTTGCGATCTCAACCTCAAGTTCGCCGAAGCTGAGCTTGAGCGCCTTTTCGACGTCGCTTGCGATACGGATGGAATTTTCCTCGTCGATGATCGTGCGGTCGATGATGACCTTGATCGAGTGTTTTTTTGTCTTGCTTAGCTCGATCTCCTCGTCCAGTCGCACTAGCACGCCGTCGATCTGAGCGCGCACGTAGCCCTGCTCGCGTAGGCTCTGTAGCATATCGGCAAAGCTGCCCTTTTTCTCGCGCACCAAGGGCGCGCCCAAGATCACCTTTGCGCCGCGCGGCAGCTTCATGATCTCGGCGATAATGTCGCTGGAGCTCATCTTTGAGATCGGCTTACCGCATTTGTGGCAGTGCTGCACCCCGACGCGCGCATAAAGCAGCCTCAGATAGTCGTAAATTTCGGTAATCGTGCCCACCGTCGAGCGCGGGTTTTTTGACGTCGTTTTTTGATCGATCGCGATCGCAGGCGTCAGACCGTCTATCTTATCGACGTCAGGCTTGCCTACACGGTCTAAAAACTGCCTCGCGTAGCTGCTTAGGCTCTCGACGTATCTGCGCTGCCCCTCGGCATATAGCGTATCAAACGCCAGCGTGCTCTTGCCGCTGCCGCTGAGACCTGTAAAAACGACGAGTTTGTCCTTTGGAATTTGCAAATTTATATTTTTCAGATTGTGCTCGCGTGCGCCCGTGATGGTGATGAGATCGTTCATTTTTGCCCTTTTGTGCCAAATTAATCTTAAATTATAGCTCAAATTGTTAAAATTGCGCTTTTGGAAGGGGCGGCGATGATACTAATCTGCACGGCTTTGCGCTGCGAAGCCCAAGCGATAATCGAGAGTTTTAAACTTACGCGTAGCGGCGATCTGTTCGCAGGCGGCGATATACTTTTATACATCTGCGGCGTGAGGTTTGGGGCCAAATTTGAAGCGGGCGCGGAATTTGTTCGCCGTGCCGATACGGACGCGAAATTCGGGCGCGAGCTTCGCAAGGATCGGCGCGGCGCGGACGCAAAATTTAAGCATCGTTTGGACGCGGGCGCGCTCTGCGGCGGCGATGCAGAGGTCGGTTCTGCGCTAAATGCAGCTGAAAATTTTAAAATTTCATATTTTAGCTCCGCGCAAAATTCAGAGCGCTTCGGCGAAATTTTACTTTCGCGGCGCGCGGACTTTGCACTAAACATAGGCGTCTGCGGCTGCGAGGATAAAGGCGTGCAAATCGGCGAGGCATTTTACTTTGACGGCACGGCGGCGCAGGAATTTTGCAGCGAGGGCGGATCGAAATTTTATCGCTCGCAGGTTGGGAGACACAGCGCACAGGCTCTAAAATTTCAAAACATTCGCGAGCGGGAATTTTGCGGCGCGAGTTTGGACGGTAAGCTGCGGGCAAATTTAATCTGCGTAAACGAGCCTAAAATTTTAAACGCAGCGGAACGGAGCGGTGAGGCAAATGTCGCAGAGATCGACGCGTGCGGCGAGATAAACGCACAAATCCCAACGCAAGGGATGAGCGGCGCAGCAGATACAAAAAATTTCACGCGCGACGCGACGCGGGTTGAAATACAAGGCGCAACGCAAGTTGAGGCGCAAAATTTAGCGAGCGTAAAACCCTCACAAATCGCGGTAAGTGGGCACAACGTCGCGACGAATACCGCAGCGCGCGCAACACAAAATACGCCGTGCGCGGCAAAAGACGCTATCCGCGGGTGCACAAATCACTACGTTACGCTTTACGATATGGAGAGCGCGCTTTTTGTTAATGCTTGCAAGCGTGCGGGCGCGCCATGGGCGATGATGAAGATCGTAAGCGATCATTTGGGCGGCGAGCGGCTTTGCAAAAGCTTCGTCTATGAGCTCGTAAAGGCGCGTCTGCCGCAAATCCGCGCCGCAATAAAAGGCAAAATTTAACTACTAGAGCGTATGCAAAAAACCGAGCCGAGAGATGAAATTTTGGCTTCATACGCCGAATACGACGCGGAATTTTAAGGTATTGCGGAGTCGCAGGAGAAACGATGAAAATAAAAGGCTCTTATCTATGTTTTGCCCTCTTGGCGTGCGCGTGCGTCGCGGCTTGCGCGTATGCCGTGGCGGATCTGTTCGCGGATCCGCCCTTATTGGTCTTTTTAGCTCTTTTGCTCGCATTTGCCTGTATCGGGCTATGGCTAAAAGACGCCCTAATAGGCGCGCGCTACCTATTTTACTGCGTCTGCGTGCAACTGTTCTTTGCGGCGGCCATATTCGCCGCCCTCAAATTCCCCGCCATGGCGCAGTTTGTGCGCAGTGCGGAGATAGGCACCGGCGGCACGGGCATACCGCTAGGCATCGTTCTGCTCGTGCCGCCCGCGTTTTTCTGCGCCCTGCCGTATTACTACCGAACGGGCGTCAAAAAAATCCCGCAAAAGCTCATACTCGGCGGAATTTTGATCCTAAACGTCGCTATTACGCTAGCTTACGCCTTCTATTTCGAGCGACTATTCTGCGGCGCGATCTGAAATTTCATCGATTTTCAGTGACGGTGCGCGAAATTTAAGTATAATTTGCAAAATTTAAACGAAGCGGAGCAAGATGACGGAGGCGAAAAAGGAGCTAGGCGCGCAGTTTGGCGTGAATCTGGGCGAGCGATCGAGCACGTTTTTGGGCGCGCTATTTGAGAAATTTCACTTTTCATTTCAGCAACGAAAGCAGCTTGCGGAGTTTGCGAGCGATTTTGAGGCGTGGGACGAGGCGCCCGTTTATGAGCTGCTTACAAGCGAGCGGTGCGGGCTAAATTTTAATAAAGCCAAATTTAATAAAGCAGGGAAAGTCCAAAGCGGCGAGCAAATTTTTAATTTCGTGCGCGAAGCCTGGCTGGATCTCAAGTCGCGCCCGCACTCGTACGCGAGCTTCAAAAGCGATTACGCGCCGAAAAAATTTGAAATTTCCTCCTTTCGCGCGGATCGTATCGCTTTGGGTCGCTGCCCGGTGGCGAGCGAAAACACGCGCTGCTGCAATCTGCTGACGCTCGATGCGGTCAATTCGTGCGGCTTTGACTGCTCCTATTGCGCGATCGGCTCCTTTTACAAGCACGGGAAAATCGGCTTTGACGAGAATTTCGCGGCAAATTTAGCGCAACTGCGGCTCGATCCCACGCGCAGCTACCACATCGGCACGGGGCAGAGCTCCGACTCGCTCATGTGGGGCGATCGCTTCGGCATTTTAAGCGCGCTATGCGATTTTGCGGCGCGGCATGAAAACGTGATTTTGGAGCTTAAAAGCAAGTCGAACAATATCCGGTTTTTCCTGCAGCGCGAGATCCCGCGCAACCTCATCGTTACTTTTTCGCTAAATACGCCCGCGATCATAGCGAACGAGGAGCATCTAAGCGCGAGCCTGGATGCGCGGCTGGCGGCAGCCGAAGCGCTCGCGGCTCACGGCATTTTGGTGGGCTTTCACCTCCACCCGATGGTTTGGTACGAAGGATGGCAAAGCGATTACGGCGCGCTTTTTGAGCAGCTGCTGCGCCGCTTTGATCCAAGCGGCGTCGCGATGGTTTCGATCGGTACGCTTACCTTTATCAAGCCCGTCGTCAAGAAGCTGCGCTCGCGCGGGCTGCGGAGCAAAATTATACAGATGCCCCTTGCGGACGCGAACGGCAAGCTGTCCTACCCGCTGCAGATCAAGCGTGAGCTTTTTAAATTTGCCGCGAACGCGCTTTCGCCGTGGCGCGAGCGGGTGTTTTTCTACCTCTGCATGGAGGATGCGAACCTGTGGAGCGAGGTTTTGGGGCACGAGTACGAAAGCAACGACGCGTTTGAGGAGGCGATGAAGGCGGCGTATTTTGCAAAGATACGGCGGCGCTAGACGCGCTGTTTGCCGCAGATGTCGCAGTCCGTATCAGCTCGCATGCGGTGCCGAGGATACAGCGCGAAATTTGCAGCGAGCGAGCGGTTAAAATTTAGCGCCACACCCGGCTTTATAAATCGTGCGGGGCGGGCGGCGATGAAATTTTACAAAACGCTCGCACAGCAAAACGCCGCGGGCTAAATTTAAAATTTTACCCAGCGAAGTCGCGGCGCGGTTTAAATAATCCGCGTAAATTTAGCGCAGTAAAATTTACTCGGCGCGCTAAGCTTAACGCGCCGAAGCGGCATTAAAATTTAAAGGAGAAAAGATGAAAGCATTGATCACGGGCGCAAGCGGCGGTATCGGCAGCGCGGTTGCGGAGCTTCTGCGACAAAACGGCTATGAAATTTTAACGCTGGCCTCGCGCTTTGAGGATACGGACGCGCTAGCGAAGGAGTGCCGTGCGCTGGCTGCGGCGTGCGAGGTGGGCGCGCTGATTTTGTGCGCGGGTACGGCGAAATTTGCGCCGCTTGAGGCGATGAGCGAGAGCGAAATTTTAAAAATTTTAAACGTAAATCTTACCGCAAACATCATCATCACGCGCGCGCTTTTGCCGAATTTAAAGCACAACCGTGCCCATATCATCGGCATTAGCTCGATCGAGGCGCTGCGAGCGAGCCGCTTTAGCGCGGTTTATAGCGCGAGCAAGGCGGGGCTGCGGGCGTTTCTGCTCTGTCTTTTCGAGGAGGCGCGCAAGCAGATCAGAGTAAGCTGCATCAACCCGGACATCACCAAAACGCCCTTTTACGAGGATTTGAGCTTTGAGCCTGCGGATGATGAGGCTAGCTTCGTGGACGCGGGGGAGATCGCAAATTTTACGTTGCAAATTCTGCGCACGAAGTCCAATGTAAGTGAGCTTACGATCCGCCCGCAAATCGTAAATCTGCGGAAAAAATCAAAATTTAATCGCGAAGGAGACGAGCTTGAAAATCGGTAAAAGTCATGTTTTTGTGCTAGCTGTGGCGCTTATTATTATTTATGCCGCGTTTGTAAGCGGTAGCGGCGGGTATTGTAGCGCGAGAGAATTTTTTTCAGGCAGGCACGACGAAGAGGATGACGCCTGTATCGCCAAGCTGATAAAGCGCGCGGACGCGGGTAATATATATGCGGCAAATCGGCTAAGATATCCGCACGAGGCGTATATCAAGCGCACATGCAAAAAGGAAGTGGAGAGCTTGGGCGAGCGCGAAAGATATTATTTTGAGCTCTACATCCAAAATCGCTGCGAAGCTTGGGGCTTTGAAACGCCCAAATCAAAGGGCGGAAAAGCAGGTACGACGAGCGGCGGCGGTAATTTAGCACGAGGCGATGCAAGCGCAACGGACGACGAGGGAAATTTAACGCGCGAAGGTGCGAATACGATCCACAATGAAACAGGCGCGATCAAAGGCGATGTAAATTCTACGGGAGGATTAAATGCCGGACAATAAAGCGAGCTTGAAAGCTAGTAAAAGTCAAATTTTTTTGTTAATCGTAGGGGTTGTTATTCTATGCGCCCTATATATAAAAATCAGCGGCTCGTGTTGCAATGTGAGAGAGGTATTTTTGGGCTATGGCGAAGAAGACGATGCTTGCATCGCTAAGTTAGTAAAGCAAGCGGATGCCGGCGATATACTAGCGGCAAACAGACTAAGGTATCCGCATGAGGCGTATATTAAGCGAGTGTGCGAAAAAGGGGTGAAAAGCTTAGGCGAGCGTGAGAGATATTATTTCCAAGATTTTCGAGGAGATCGCTGTGAGAATTTTGGCTTTAAAACGCCCAAATCAAAGGGCGATGAAGCAAATACGACAAGTAGCGGCGGTAATTTAGTGCGAGGTGATATGAACGCGACGGACGGCGGAAATTTAACGCGCGCCGAGGCAAACAACGGCAAATCTGACACTACGAGCAGTAAGGCGAACACTACGGAGCGCGAAGGAAATTCTACGGAAGAACAAAATGCTGAGCGATAAGATTAGCTTTGAAGGCGATATCGTAAATTTTATGCCGTTGGTCAAATTTGTGAAAAAATGAGTTAAAATTTATTACTCAAGGAAAAACATGGTAAAAAAGAGATCTTTAAAAATAAAAGGAAGCATATCGATTGCCATAATCCTGCTTTGGGTTTATTTTTTGATTACGACGCTGGGCGGTGATAGATACTGTGGCGTATGGGATTATATCGCAAATAGTGAAGAGGATGACGCCTGCATCGCCAAGCTGATAAAGCGAGCGGACGCGGGTAGTGAATTGGCGCTCAATCGGCTTAGATACCCTAGCAAGGCGTATATCAAGCGCGTATGCGAAAGGGGAGTGGAAAACTTAGGCGAGCGAGAGAGATATTATTTCGAGCGTTTAGGCGTAGATCGTTGCGAAGCTTCAAATTTTAAAGATAACGAAGCAAACACGACGAGTAGCGGCGGTAATTTAGCGCGAGGCGATACGAACGCAACGAGCGGCGAGGGAAATTTAACGCGCGCCGAGGCAAACAACGGCAAATCTGACACTGCGGGCATTGATGCGAGCTCGATAAAGCGCGAAGGAAATTCTACGAAAGAACAAAATGCTGGGCGATGAAAATTTAGAAAAATTTTTCTCAAAAATCGACGCTGCGGAGTTTGGAATTTCTGCGGACTCAAAGCTTGCTTCAAAAAATTCCAAGCTTGCAGGAAGCGCGAGGGGCGGGAGCGGCGACAAGCCTTTAAAATCACAAGACGGCGCGGAATTTTGCGACGGACAGTCATATTCTAACGGCGCGCAGCAAGCTGAAATTTTAAAATTTAATGCCGAGCCGCCGTTTGATGCCGAGCAAGTGCGTCTTGATACGGAGCAAGCACATTTAAAATTTAACGTTCGTCCATCGCAGTCGGAACCGGGCGTCAGACAAGCGCTTGCGTTCGGTGATGAGCCGTCGCAGGCGCAGTTTGACGCCGAGCGAGCGCAGGCAAAGATCGAAAATTTCATGCGCGAGCTACTGCAAAACTATGTGCTTTGCGTAAGCGGCGCGGAATTCGCCTTCGCGGAGATCGAGGCGTATTTCACGGGCGCGGATCGCAACACCTACAAGCGCACGTCGCGGGCGGGCGAGATATTTTTTCACAATTTCGGCTTTGACATTTCGTTTCGCAGCGTCCCGCAAAGCGGCGGCGGGATTTTGGTGCGAAGCCTGCGCGTCCTAAGCGGCGCAGAGCTTTTGGCGGGTGGCTTACCGGATTCAACGGGCTGCTTACCCGGCTCGGCGGAGAGCAGCCAGCTCGGCTCTGCCGTCGCCCCGCTCATACAAAATGGCGATTTTATCGCGGGTCCGCGCAAATGCATGGGTAAAATTTTAAATCTGCAAACGCAAAATTTAAGCTTTTCTTTAAAGCATGCGCCGAAAATAGCGCGTGCAGCGGGCTTTAGCAACCGAATCCGACGAGGCGAGATCGTAAATGAAGCGAATCTGGACGCAAATATGCCAAGCGGTGCGGCGGACGCGGCGAAGCTTGCGAATGAGCCGCGCAGGCTTACCAGCGAGGAGTTTGAGGTATATTTGAGCACGAGCTGCGCTGCGGCGAAAACATATAAAAAATCGCTGCAAAGATACGAGAGCTAAATTTTGATCAAACGGCGCGCAGCGGACGAGCGATAAAATTTACTGAGCTTTAAGCGGCGGCGCTATAAAATGGCGCGTCCATCAAATTTAAAGGCGGCAAATGGATCAAAGCAGGCTAGATGAATTAAAAAAGCCACTACAAAAGCGGCATCAGGGGCCGAAGCGGGGCTTGAAACAAAATTCTAACGGCGAAAATCTTAAAGCCCAAAATTCTGAAATCCAGAATTCCGAAGCCTCAAATTTTGAAGTTTCGAATTTTGAATTCCTGAATTCTGAACCTCCGAATTTCGAATCTTTGAATTCCAAAGCACCGAATTCCGCTACTGATGCTTTAAATTTAGAAGCCGAAGCGGATCAGAATTCTGCCTTTGAAAACAACGCAGAGTCGCAAAATTTTATCTTAAATGACAGCGGCTCTTTACGGCAAAATTCCAAAGCCAGAGATTACGACGAAGATCCGATAATAATCAAAAATTATGAAAAATTTTTTGTATATTCGTTTTTAGTCCTATTATTGCCGATCTCTACGCTACATGCATTTTTGATTATAGATTGTATAAATCATGAAGATATTGACATAGTTCAGTATTTTGCTATTTTATTCATTATTTTACTATCTATGGTTATAATATCCGTATTTACCATAATCCGCCCTAGACAAGAGATAAAATTTACAAACAATTATATAGAATTTATTAGCGACGGCTTGGTTGAAAAATGCTGCGAAATTGACGAAAACGCCTTATCTTTAAATTTCTCTATCGGGATTTTGGCAAGTTCATATGAGATAGGGAAAGCTGAAAAGATATTTTTATACTTTATCGCTATTTTTATGTGCGTAACATGGTGGGATATATTTTTTATAGCGGTATTCTTTACATATTTATTCGGGTTTTTATTAAATTTCATACTTTATCTGTTTATAAATAGGAATTTAAAAGGGTTTAGAATTTTGCCGTTTATTAGGATCGCACGCCCCTCGTATGGCAGATGGTTTAGGAACAAACCCGTTTATCCAAGATATTATCTCGTTTATCTCTATAATCAAAAAATTTATGATGAAATTAAAGAATATTTTTTACGAAAAAGCGTAAATATAAATAACGTTAAGAAAGATTACTTATTTATCTAATAGGAGGATAAAATGACGAGGGAAGAGGTCGCGAAGGAAGAGCCAGGCAACGCGTATAAAAGGTTTTCATCAAATTAAGTTATTATAAATTTAGATCTATTTTTTAAAAGGTGCTTGAAATAATGGAAAATTATAATGAACAAAAAGCCAGGGATTACGACAAAGAGCCGATAGTCGTAAAAAAGATGGATGATCTGTTTTGGCTGATAGCTCTTGGAATTTTGTTAATTTGTTCTTTGACCTATCATTTTAGCAGTGAGTATAAATTTAGGTTTTATATGAAAATATTGCTAGGTTATGGCACTGCCTTTTTCTTTATATACGCGGCACACTTTCTAAAAAGCAAAAAAACAATAACCTTTATGAGAGATAAAATAGAATTTAAAAATAAAACCAAATGCGAAAAAGAGATGGCGTTAAAAAATATCTCCGTTTACAGATATGCTTATATGATTCCGAATTTTGCGCCCTTTGATGTGAAAATTAAATTTTGTGTTTTAGTTTTATTTATAATGATCGTCGTGGCATTATACAACTTTAAATTTTATATGTTTATTTTTATCATTATGGGCTTATTGCTGATGCCCATTATTAAATTTATCTACTATATTCTATTTGAGAAAACCGTTAGGTTCTTGCTTTGTTATAAATTATTGATATGCAATGGCTCCGATTCCGAAGTATTTACGATCAATAATAAAAAGGAGTTTGGCGAGCTGCAAAAATATTTCTTGGATACGCTAAATATAGATATTACAGAGGGATATTTATTTTGGAAACCGCCTTATGATATTGCAAAAATAATAGTGAATAAAATGAACAAATTTATGAAATTCTAAAAACAAAAGATAAGGTTTAAAAAATATACAAACGATACATAATTAGCGTACCGCGGGATAAACAATTTAATCTGCAGAATATCGATCTTTAATGAAAAATAGAATTTAGAAAATTTAAATTCTAACGCCCCGCTTGAAATTTTGCCTTTAAAATTTACGCGCTAATCATTGCCGCTTTCATATACGCCGAGCTCTACGAGATTGCCGTCAGGATCGCGCAGATAGATACTTTGCATAGCGCCGCGCGCGCCCGTGCGGGGCACGACGCCAAGCTCTATTTGCACCCCTTTGCTTTCAAGCTCCGTTTTGAGCTGCTGCGCGCTTTGATCTTCGCAAATGAGGCAAAAATCCGCCGAGCCCGCGATAGGACGCGCTGCAAACGGCGCAAACTCACCCGCGCGGGTGTGGATATTGATCTTTGAAGAGCCGAAACGCAGGCTGTGTTTGCCGCCCTCGCAAACGTGCTCTAACCCCAAAATCCCTTCGTAAAATTCCACGCATTTTTGCAGATCCTCCGTAACTAGGACGAAGTGATCGATCCCTTTGATTTTCATTTTGCCTCCCTGTGCGCTCGCAAATCGCAAAATTTTTACGCCTCGCGGTACAATTTTGGAATTTTACCGCGAAATTTTGCGACAAAATTCCAAATGCTCGTAGCGCGAAATCAAAATTTCGCGGCGTAAATTTTAAAATTCTAAAATTTTGCCCAAGCAAAATAGGGTGCGAGTAGAGCCTGGCTTTAGTAAAATTAGACCGACGAAATTCCGTCTAGCTAGCGCCGCAAATTTTAATCTCGCGATTTCAAAACTAGCGATTTTAAAATTCTCTTACCTACCTCGACGCCCGGCTGATCGTAAGTGCTGACGCCCAGTATCGCTCCAGTAGCGCTGGTTAGCAGCTCGAAGTAGTAAAATAGCTCGCCCACGCTCTGTTCACAAAGCCGCGAAACCTCGATTAGATCGACGCTGATGCCCTCGTTTAGCACGGCTTGCAGCGTAGCATCGCACTGAAGATTTAGCACCTCATCCAGTCGCATGCCGTTTACGAAGTCGCAGCCCTCAAGACCTTGCAGACTGATACCAGGTACCACGTCCGTAGTGCCGTTGTCCGTGAGCTTTAAGAAGGTCACGGTCTTATCCTTTACGCCGTCCATTATGAGCTGAAGGAAGCTGTGCTGATCGCGTGAGCCTACAAGCCCCACAGGAGTAAGCCCCTCGCGGCTAAAGCCGATCTTTTTACCTAGGCTTTCCGCCCAGAGCTGCACATACCACTCGCCAAATGCGCGCAGCGCGTCGCCATAGCTAAAAAGGATGTTGATTTTCGCACTTTTGTGCGTGGCGTAGTGATGGGCTTTTCGTAAAATTTTATTCTCCGCGATTTTAGCGGGATCGCCTGCTAAAATTTCATCCAGATACCGCTCTTTTGCGGCGGCAGCTCCGCGTAGCATCGCGCTTGCATCAAGGCCTAGCCCAACTGCGGGCACTAGCCCTACTGCACTTAACACGCTAAAACGACCGCCTACGTTAGCAGGCATATTTATCACGCAGGCGCCGTGCTCACGCGCGAAGATATCCAGCGGCGAGCCTGCATCGGTGATGAAGATGAAATTTTTCGCTAGCGTCTTTAAATCTGAAATTCCGAAACGCCGCAAAACGACCTTAAAAAGCGAGATCGTTTCAATCGTGCCGCCCGATTTGGAGGATACTATGAAGATAGTGCGAGCGAAATTTAACCCTTCAAGCGCGCGGTTTACACTGTGCCCGTCGAGATTATCCAAAATTTCAAAGCGTAAATTCTTTCTTACGCGCGGATGCAGCATCTCATAAAGCGCCCGCGCGCCCACGCTGGAGCCGCCGATGCCCAAAAGCACGATCGCATCGTAGCTTCGCGCGCTAAAAAATTCCTGCGCCTGCGCTATTTCGTCTGCGCCTTGCTGCGGCAGGCGGTAGTAGCCTATCTCGCCGCTTTCGTATTCGGCGCGGATCTTTGCCGCTACTTCCTCTAGCGCGCCCTCTTTTGTCGGAGGGAAAAACAGCTCATTTTTTACCATCGCCGAATTCTCGCTCGTAGAAATATTTGATCGCCTCCACGTAGCCTTTTACCGAGCCGCAGTCGAAGCGAGTGCCTTTAAATTTATACGCGATCACCACGCCGTTTTGAGCCTGCTTTAAAAGAGCGTCGGTGATCTGCACCTCGCCGTTTTTACCGGGCGCCGTCTGCTCGATGAGATCGAAAATATTAGGTGTTAGGATGTAGCGCCCGATGATGGCTAAGCTCGACGGAGCCTCGCTAGGTTCAGGTTTTTCGATCATATCCGAGACCATTATTAGATCGTCGCTGATGCTCTTTCCCGCGATGATGCCGTATTTGTTTACGTCCTGCGGCGGCACCTCCATTACTGCAACGACACTGCAGCGGTATTTTTCATAAATTTTAACCATCTGCGCAAGCACGCCCTCGCCGTTTTCGTTCACGCACAGATCGTCTGCGAGCACCACGCCGAAAGGCTCGTCGCGGATTAAAATTTTACCCGTATAAATCGCGTTGCCGAGTCCCTTCATCTGCTCTTGGCGCGTAAAAGAGAAGGTGCAGCGCTTCATAAGCGCCCTGATTTCGTCGAGCAGATATTCTTTGCTGCTGCCTGAAATTTGATCTTCCAGCTCGTAACTGCGGTCGAAATAATCCTCCAGCGCGCGTTTACCGCGACCCGTGACGAAAGCCATATTGTCCATGCCCGCCTCCAGCGCCTCGTCCACGCCGTAGTGAATGAGCGGCTTGGTAAGGATCGGAAGCATCTCTTTAGGTAGCGATTTAGTCGCGGGCAAAAAGCGCGTGCCGTAGCCCGCCGCGGGAAATAAACAAGTCTGGATCATGAAGCTCCTTTGATCTTTTTTTGAACTTTTATTATAATGTAAAAAAGATAAAATTCCGCAAAGGAAAGCCTTGAAAACGATTGAAAAAGAGATCAGCGCCTCACAGGAGATTAAAAAATCAAGCTTCATCGCCTATCTCGCGCCGCTAGCGAGCTTTGAGGCGCTGCGTGCGCAGTTGCGGCAGCAACACCCCAAAGCGCGGCATATCGTCTGGGCATATCGCGCGCTGAACGAGCCCGGGCAGATCGTAGAAAACTCAAGCGACGACGGTGAGCCCAAATCGACTGCGGGCGCGCCGTGCCTAAACGCGCTTCGCGGCGCCGAATTGATTAACACCGCCGTGCTCGTGGTGCGCTACTTCGGCGGCATCAAGCTAGGCACCGGCGGGCTGGTGCGGGCATACGCCAGTAGCGCAAATGCCGCGATAGACGCCGCTGCGGACGCCGCAGAGCTAGTGGAATTCGTGCTGCGTAAGAAGTGTATATTTTTCGTGCCGTTTGCGGCGGTGGCTAAATTTGAACATTTTTTAAAAAAATCGGGTTTTGTTTATGAGGCGAGCTTCGGCGCTGCGGGAGCGGAGTTTAACGCAGAGCTTAGCGCGGAGGAATTTGAAAAATTTATGGGCTTTGCAGAGGCTCTCGCGCCGGCTCTTAAAATGCTGCACGAGCCGAAATTTTAAAATTTCAAAATTCTATAAAATTTAAAAGCCCCTCTCGGCTAAATTTGAAAGCATGAGCGGATTTTGCATTTTATCGCATTATCGCAACGGAATTTTAAAGCTAAAGTGAAATTTCATCGTACGAAACATAAAATCCGATAAATTTTAAAATTCTGTTGTAATTTAGCTTGCAAAATTTCGCGAAAATTCCGTCCGTAAATTTCAAAATCCCATAAAATTTTTAAAATTTCACGTGCTTCATCTTAGCTTCACGCACAGGCAGGCTTAGCAGAGCTGCAATAGCCGCTAGCGTCATATCCAAATACCACATATAATCATACGCGCCGTATGCTCGCACCGCAAGACCTCCGATATATGCGCCAAAAAATCCGCCGATTTGATGTGAAAGCATCGTAAATCCAAATAAGCTTGCTAAATATCGCGTCCCTAATAGCTTACCTACGGCAGCCGCAGTAGGCGGCACGGTCGCTAGCCAGGTAAATCCTAATCCCACGCTGAAGATATAAAACGTAAGGCTATCTTTGGGCGAGAGCACATAAGCACCAATAAGAGCGATACGCAGGGCATATATGCAAAATAAAATGACTTTACAGCGCACTTTGGAAACACACCAACCTACGAATAAGCTGCCTACGATGTTAGCGATACCAATCAGTGCGAGCGAAAAGGACGCTACCTGCGCGCCATGCCCGCTTAGTGCTACTTCACTAGGCAGATGCGTCACTAAAAACGCTACGTGAAAACCGCACGTAGCAAAGCTTAAATTTATCAAAATATAGCTTTTATCGCGCAGTGCTAAACGCAGCACTTCGCCTAAGCTGCGCTTATCTTCTTCATGCAGGCTGGTTTGTTCGCCAAGTAGAATTTTACTGCCTGCTAAAAGTCTCGCAAGCGGCAGAATTAGCAAGCTAAGCCCTGCGAGCGTAAAAAATGCGCCGCCGTATCCCAAAGCAGGCGTTGCGATACAAAACCCTATCATCGGCGCAAATAAAAACTGCCCGAACGAGCCGCCTGCATTTAACACTCCGCTAGCAACCGAGCGGATAGAAAATGGCAGGCGCTTTGCCATTAGGCTCATTAGAATCGGAAAACTACCTGCACCAAGCCCCAGTGCAAGCCCAAAACCCATCGTTAATACAAGCGCGCTTTCGCTGCTAAATAACGGCACAAGAGCGCAACTAATCGCCAAAAGCACGCTGCCCCAAAACAGCACGACGTAGGCACCGAGCTTGTCTGCAAGTATCCCGCTAAGCGGTTGCGAAAAGCCCCATACCAGCTGCGTAGTTGCCATCGCAAAGCTTACTTGCGCGATGGATAGGGAATTTGCTTGCATTATAGGTTGCACGAAAAGACCTAATGACATACGAATGCCCATCGTAATCATCAAAATCGCCGCGGCGCATAGGATCATTATCCAAACTGATTTCATATATATTCCTTTTAAAAAATAGAATTATAGCATAAAAATCACGAATATATCGAGATTTTATAGATATATTTAATTAATGTATTTTAGTATATTATTTATGTAAGAAGAATTTACCGAGCTTTAATGGGCTTTGCATTAAAATTCCATTTTCAAGGAGAACGCGATGATTTACGAAGACGAGATGATTTACGTGGAACACGAGGAGCACGAAGTGCCGTGGGTGAAGGTCTTTACGAAGGCGAAATTTAAAGAGCTTAGCGACTGCGACGAGGCGACGCTGGCGCATCTGTGGCGTGCCGTGCTTCAGTGCGAAAAGAGCCTGCGGGAGTTTTACGCGCCCGATAAGATCAACATCGCAAGCTTCGCAAACTATGTGCCGCGCGTGCATTTTCACGTCCAAGCGCGCTTTAAAAACGACAGCTTTTTCCCGGAGTCCGTTTGGGGTAAAAAGATGCGAAACAGTAAGCTCGATCTGCCGGAATTTAGCGAATTCGCAGAGGTTTTAGCGGCAAATTTAAAGATGGAATTCAGATGATAGGCGCGCGATCCAAAAAATACCTAAGTCTTTTCGCGCTTGCTTGCTGCGTCGCCACCTTTGCGTTTTACCTGCGCTTTAAAAGCGAGGAAAACGAGATAAAAATCAAGCAGCAGTTCGATTTTAGCGCGAGCCTGTTTGAAAAGATCGTGGACGAAGAGAAGCTAAACGCCTTTGCGATCTCGCTGATTTTGTCGCAAAACAGCGACGTGGTGCGCTGCTTCGAGAGCGGCAAGCACGGCGAGTGCATGGACGTGATGAAAAAATACAAAGACATTTTAAGCGCAGTGCCCTTTTACACGGGCGTGAAGATACATTTTCACACGCAAAATACCAGAAGCCTGGCTAGGAGCTGGAGCGACGAATTTTACAACGACGATCTGAGCTCGTTTCGCCATTCGCTTTTGCAGATCCGTCAAAGCCTGCTTCCTAAAGCGCTCGTCGAGATGGGGCGGTGCGGGGTTTTCATGCGCGGAATTTCGCCCGTTTTTAGCGAGGGCAAATTTATCGGAAGCGCCGAGATAATGCTCGATTTCGAGCACGTCATCGCGCAGATCAACCGCATGGGAAACGATATTTTTATCCTCGTAGATAAGAGGTTTGAGACCGATTGTTTCTACGATAAAATAGGCGTTATCAAGGACTTTATCGTCGTAAATAGCGCGCCGGATTACGACGTTTTGTCGATTTTGGCGACGCTTGATTTTGGGGCGCAGAGCTTTATAAAAAAGGACGGGCATTATTTTTACGTTAGGGCATTTTCGGACGAAAACGGCACGAAGCTGGGCTATATAATTCTGCACCGCGAAGGCTAGCGGCGGGATTTAAATTTAGGCGTTTTGCAGCTTGTCTGCTTTGTAACGGCGGACATTTTAAATTTAATCGCAAAATCGCGGGAATTTACGCTGAAATTTTAAATTTTAAAAGGAGCGTCGGTATGAAATTTTATAAATCCGTTAAATTTAAAATCATAGCCGCGGCGCTGCTTCTGGCGGCGATACTCTGCGCCGCATTTATCCGCATCGTACCAGATTATTCCACTTCGCGAGGCTTCGCGATAGTTACTACTTCTGACTACAATAAATACAAGCAAGGATACTGCCTTAAAGAGGATAGAATTTTGCCGAAGGAAGAGCTGTATAAAAGAGCGATAGGACAATATTTGGATAAATTTATGGATATGTATAGAGCACAGGTTGAATGGAGAAAAAAGGATTTTTTCTATAAGCCAAGGTATGATACGAGCTATTATGAGATGGAAAATCTGAATTTTAATAATTATATAAAAATTATAGGAGACTATAGAGACAAGAATTTTACATCAGAAGAGATTTATATGAATATCCTTAGCGCAAAAGCTACGGATCCTAAAAAGTATTTAAAAATAAATTTAAACAATATGAGCGCCGGTTTCTCAAAACCGCTAATTCGTGTTTTGGGATATGATTATACTTTAATGCTAGATAGCGATTACATACTTCACGAGGATTATTTCGATCATAATTTTTTTATATGGGAAGCATTAAATAAAGATAATTTAAAAATTTATTATGAACACAACAGACCAATGGAAAAAATATATTTCGATAATTGCGGCGACGTAAAATACGATGTAGAAAAAGAATACCTGGAAGGCAGGGAACTTACAGGCGGTTGAAAAGCCGAGTAAATAACTGAAATTTTAAATTTTAAAAGGAGCGTCGGTATGAAATTTTATAAATCCGTTAAATTTAAAGTGCTAGCTGGAGTGCTACTTCTTATAATAATACTCTGCGCCGCATTCATCCGCATCATCCCCGAGTACTCCACTTCAAAAGGCTTCGTTGTAGTTTCTACTTCCGACTATAACAAATACCAACAAGGATACTGCCTTAAAGAGGATAGAATTTTACCCAAAGAGGAGTTGTATAGGCGCGCCGTCGGAGAATTTTTAGATAAAGAAATTATCGTATTAAAAAAGATAGCGAGTTATAGAGAGAACGACGATATAAAATATAAGTACTCCGCTGATTATTATGAGATGAAAGACTTGAACTTTGAGAATTATCTTGAAATTTTAAAAAACAGCAGCAATAAAGTAAAAACTATTGAGGATCTGTATATTGCGGAACTAAAGGCGACTAAAACGGATCCGAAACAATATTTGAAAGTTGATACTGTCGATAAAATAGTCGGTTTTACGAAGCCTTTGATTTTGTGCTTTGAGGATAGCGTATTTCTTATGCTAGATAAAAATTTCATAATTAGAGACAACTTTTTGCAATCCAACTCTATTTTGCTATTTGATAAAATTCCAACTGAATATGACTTAAGAACATACTATGAAAAATCTGGTAATTCGCCCAAATATTATTTCGATAATTGCGGTAATATAAAATATGATATAGAAAAAGAATACCTGGAAGGCAGGGAACTTAAAGGCGGTTGAAAAGCCACGCTAAAACAAAATTTTAAAAAGCCCTAGCCGCACGAATTCTACTTCTAAATTTTAAAATTTACGCCCAAATTTAATGCGCCGTTTTAGTCTAAAAGCTTCTGCTTAAACAGCGGGATTTTGTAGCAAAAGGTGCTGCCCTCGCCGAGTTTCGAGCTGACGCTTTTTGCGATGCCGTAGCGCTTGCAAATTTTATCGATTATGTTTAGTCCCAGGCCAAATCCGCCAAGAGCCGCGTTTTCGCGCGAGTATCTATCCCAGATCGCGCTCGTATCCTTTATGCCGATGCCGAAGTCCTGCACGCTAAAGACCGCTATGCTCACCCCTTTTTCCAGCCCGATGATGATCTTGCCGCCTGGGCGCGAGTATTTTATGGCGTTGCTTAGGGTGTTGTCGATGAGGCGCATTAGCGAGGTTTCGTCCATAAAGACGCTCACATCTGGCGCTATTCGCGATTGCAGACTTATGTTTTTGCTTTTTGCGACCAGATAGATGAAATTTATCCTAGCGCTCAAAAACTCGCTCATATCGATGCGGCGGCTTTTTAAGCTCATCTTGCCGCTTTTGATGAAGTACTCCACGTCCTCGTAAGTAATGACCATCTGCTTGAGTGCGGATTTGATACGCGCAGTGTGTTTGTCGCGCAGCCCAAGCATCTCGGTATTGATGAGCGCGACGCCCAAAGGGGTCTTTAGCTCGTGCATCGCGTCGTTGAAAAATGCCTTGATGAGGTTGCTTTGCTGCGCGTAGAAATTTTTAATGATTTTGTAGTTAAACAGCGCGATGATGAGCGCTACGAAAATCGTGATAAAGATCGTAGAGATCGCGATAAATTCTATCTTGGCATAGCTTATCTTTTTTGAGATGACGAAAAAATATAGCTTGCCCTCATGCAGAAAATGGCGCTTAAAAAATACCCGCCCGCCGAATTTCAGCGTAATAAACGCAAAGTCGGGCGGCTGCACGCTTAGGTTTGATCTTAAAATTTCGCCGTTTGCATTTAGGATCGCGTAGTCGTAGATGAGCTCGTCTTTTAGATCGGGATATGCGCCGGCTAGGGCTTCGCCGCTTTTTTGTATCAGCTCGGCGACGTCGGCGCTCTCCTCGATTTTGGAGTTTAAATAGATGATATAAAGGCTCTCGCTTATAAAGGCGCCGATGATGAAGATCGCGCTAAAAAGCGTAAATTTAAACCCTTTAAGCATTGATCTTATATCCGAGTCCGCGGCTGGAGAGGATGAAATCGTTGCTCGTTTTGGAGCGGAGGTTGCTGATATGCACGCGCACATCGACGCTGCCCGCCTCGCCGTCCCACACGTCGGCGATGAGTTCATCGACGCTAACGAATCTTTTGATATTGGCGAGCAGAAATTCTATGATCTTGATCTCTTTGGCGCTTAGCGATATCTCTTCGTCCGCGCGTTTTAAAATTTTTAAATTTGCGAAGTAGTGAAATTTATCCGCGATCTTGACGGCACCCTTTTCGTCGCCGAAATACTTTCGCATCAGCTCGCTTACCCTAAATTTAAGCTCGGCTAGGTGGAAAGGCTTTTTTAGATATTCGTTGCAGCCCAGCTCGTAGCACTGGCTCAAATCGTCGATGTCGCCGAGCGAGGTCATCATCATCACGGGGGTGTTGAGGCCGAGGCTTCGCGCATATCTCAGCACCTCTTCGCCCGAAACCTCCGGCACCTTGATGTCTAAGATCAGCAAGTGGTATGCATTCGCGGCGATCTTATCGCAGGCTGCGTCGCCGCTTTCGCATTCGTCCACCTCGTAGCCAAGCTCCTGCAGATACTCGCTTACGCTGCTTCTGTATTCAAAATCGTCTTCTAAAAGTAAAATTTTCAAACCCGTTCCCTAAATTGGGAGCGAGACTACGCTCCCGTGCAAATTTGCCCCGCATATACAACGAAGTAGCGAAGCAGAATGACGCCGCAAAGCACGACGAAAGAATTTAAAACTATAAACGCAGGCTTGTAGGCGTGGTTTTTCAGCGCCGTAAAGGCGATGATGATCGGAGCGATGAGCCCCGTGCCTAAAACGCCGATCCAGAAAATTTTACCGTAAATTTCGTGCGTCAAAGCCTGTTGTGCCGCAAGCGCGCTCGTGCCGCCCTCGAAATACATCCCGACAAATAGAATGAACAAAAGCGGGATCTCAAAGAGTATCGCGCGCAGATCAAGTACCAAAAGGTATTTTATGCTATCTTTGTTTAACGAGCCTTTAAAAAACAGAAGTCCAACTAAAATGCTCGCCGCGATGCCGCTGGAAAAGCCCGACAGCAAAAATAAAATCGGCAGCACCGGAGTATTCCAAAGCGGAATTTTCATCACCGCGCTTAGCAAAAAGCCCGTATATGCGCCCACGCAAAGAGCAAGCACGAATAAAACTCGCTCAAAAATTTTAGAAGCTTTGGCAAATGAGCTTAGTAAATTTACGATAGGTCGCAGAAAGGCGAGTAGTTTAAATTTGCAAATTTCTTCGCCGAATACGCATAGCGCAAATACAAAGCTAAGCGGCACGTAGATTAAAAGCGCTGCCACGCCGAGGCTCATCACCGAGCCGAAGTTAAATTTGATCAGCAAAAGATAGAAGGTAAGAGGCTTGCCCAGATCAAAGATCAAAAGCAAAAGCCCCGCGCAGATCGTAAGCGGCGCCGTGATCGCGCCCGCTCTAATCATCGCATCCCAGATAGAATTTTGCTCGCTTTCGTGGCGGTTCCATTTGACTAAAAGCGCCACCATCGTCGCTCCCGCGCTAAGACCCGCCAAAAATAGATAGATCGCAATCGGCCAAGGCCAGTAAATTTCAGAGTATTGGCTCATATCGCCCCACATATTATTCATAGCGTCCTCCTTTTTTGTTTTTGATATTCGCTAGGCGCGGTTTGGTGTTTAGATACGCTTTCGGATATTCTACACTCGTTTTGGCTAGCAGCTTGTTTACCCCAGAGCTCGCGTCGTTTACGTCGCCAAAAACCAAAGCGTCGGTCGGACACACGCTTACGCAAGCAGGCTGCAAGCCTTTGCTGGTGCGGTTCGTGTAGCAAAAGGTGCATTTGCCGATAGCGTGCGTGACGGGATCGACAAACCTTGCGTCGTAAGGACAGGCTAGGATGCAGTATTTGCAGCTGACGCAAAGCCTCTCGTCTATGAGCGTTACGCCGTCTTTGGTTTTAAAGCTAGCGCCCGTAGGGCAGACGTCCACGCAGGGGCTATCCTCGCACATAACGCAGCTGGCGCGCGAATAATCTAGCTTTAAATTTGGAAAAACGCCGCTTGTTTTGCCGTGCACTTGCAGCCTATAAACGCCGCTCGGTACGCCGTTTTCATTCCCGCACGCAACCGAACAGGCTTGGCAACCTATACATAAATTTTCGTCGTGAATCATTATGAGTTTTTTCATAACCGCCCCTTTCAAATTTTAACTATATCGACGCCGACGTTGGTTACCATCGTGCTTACCACAGGACCCGCAGCGGGATCGAGAAGGACGCTTTGGTTAGTGCCTATGCCGTTCGTGCGCTTTAGCCCCGGACTTACGTGCCCAAAGCCGTGGTATAAAAATAGGCAATCGTCTCTGATGCCTTGCGTGACGAAAATTTTAGCCTTTTGCTCGCCGAATTTATTTTTAAGCTTCACGACATCGCCCGTCTTTAGCCCCTCCGCTTTTGCAGAAGCTGGGCTGATCCAAACCGGCGATTCGCTCATCATATCGTTTAAAATTTTGACATTTTGCGTGTGGCCGTTGGTGTGAAGTGCGGTCTTGCCGGTCATTAGGCAGTATTTGTGTCCGCCGAATACGTCCATACCCTCGGTGTTTAAGCAGCCGTATCCCGCGAAAAGCTCCTCCACTTTCGGCGCGAAAAGCTCAATCTTGCCGCTCGGGGTTTTAAATTTCATCTGCGAGCTCATCTCGCCGTTTTCGTCCACGAACTCCGCCGCGGCAGGATATTTATCGATAAATTTAGCCACGAGCTTCGGCTCTCGGTAATACAGCTTCGGCACCTTGTAGCTTACGTAGCCGTTTTTGATTAAATTTGCGATCAGCTCGGCGTTGCCTTTGGCTTGCTGCATGCGGTATTCGTCGATATTGTTCCAGGTATAATCTTTATCGATCTTCATCACCCTCGCAAGCTCTCTAAAAATTTCATAGCCGCACTTTGTATCGCCCACCGGCTCGACGGCTTTGTTTCGCATCACAAATCCAGGCGCGGTGCCGCCTTTGTTTTGAATCGACTCATCACGCTCCAAATACGTGGATTCTGGCAAGATCACGTCGGCTAGGCACGCAAAGTCGCTCATATATACGTCGATTGCGAGCACGAAGTCTAGCTTTTTGATCGCCTCTACGCTCTTATCCACGCCTGCAACGTTGATGAGGTGGTTAAAGCGCGTGCTGACCCAGCCTTTTACGGGGTAAGGCTTTTCGCTTAAAATCGTAGGCGCGATCTGCATTAAAACGCCGTGTTTGCGCGGCACGAAGAAATTTTCGCTACCTTCCTCGCCGCAGCCGTCGATGCGCGCGGTCTTTGGAATTTTAAACTCCTTATCTGGGTTTGAGATGGTAGGGAATAGATCCTCTTTGCAAAGCGCGTTGAAGGTTTTGGAGTCTTTAGAGAAGTAAATTCCGCCCTTTTTCTCGACGTTTCCCATCAGCGCGTTTGCGATCGCGATGGCGCGCGTGCGGACGTATTCGGCTTTGGCGGTCGTGGTTTTATGACCCCAATCGATTATGACTGCGGGAGCCGCGGCGTAAATTTCATTTGCGATGCGCTCTACCTTGTCCGCTTTGATGCCCGTGATAGCCTCCTGCCAAAGTGGCGTCGTATCCTTAACGGACTCCCTTAGCTCCTCTAGCCCCACGGCGTATTGTTCGATAAATTTTTTGTCGTATTTGTTATCGCGCAGCCAGACGTGAATCAGCGCCATCAAAAACGCCGCGTCGGTTCCCGGCTTTATCGGTAGCCACTCGTCTGCTTTGGAAGCTACGACGCTAAAGCGCGGATCGAGCACCAAAAGCTTTACGTCCTCTCTACTCGCGGCTTTTGCGAGCTTTTTGGTTTTTGAGATGTCGATTCCCTCAAAAAGATTGTGGCCGAAATTTACGATATATTTTGCGTCGCCGTAGTCTCTTTGCATGTTGGTGCCGAAGGTGTGCGGCACGGCGATATTGTAGGTGACCGGGCAACAGGACCAGTGCGAGTAGATGTTCGGGCTGCCGTAGGCACAGGCGAAATTCATCATCTGAGTATGGTGCTCGCCCGTTTTGGAGGTAAAAACCACGCTTTGCGGACCGTATTTTTGCGAAATCTCGTCCAGCCTCTGCGCGCAAATTTTAAGCGCCTCGTCCCAGCTTGCTTCTCTAAATTTGCCCTCGCCGCGCTCGCCTACGCGAATGAGCGGCTTAATGAGTCTTTGATCGTCGTAGAGCTGATTGATGCCCGCTCCGCCGCGAGCGCAGACGGAGGTTTTGTTTGCAAACCTGTGGTTGCCCTCGATGAGAGCGCCGCGGCCGTCTTTGACGGTCACCTCGATAGGACAGCGCGAGGAGCACATCTCGCAGACGCTGGCGACTTTCTTTTCCGCCCCGCCTGTAACCGCGCTAGCGTTTAAATTTAGATTTAGTGTCGCTAGCGTGCCGATCGCGGCGGTGCTTTTTAAGAAATTTCGTCTATTCATAAAAACTCCTTACCTTTAAGTTTCGGTAGGAATTCTAAGGCTTCATCGTAAAAATAAGGTTAATTTTGATAATGCAGCTTTTGGCTTAGACTTTATCTCGAAAGATAAAATGCGTCCTGCGCCGTATTTTAAAGCCATAAAATAGAGCCAGCAGTAGCAAAATGCTAATTGCGCCGCAGATCGCAAGGGCTACGCGAGCGCCTAATAGCTCGGTAAAGAAGCCCGATATGAGCGCTCCAAATGGCGTACTACCTATTAAAAATAGCGCGTATAAGCTAAGCACACGCCCGCGAAATTCGTTGCTTACGTGCATTTGCACGGTGGAGTTGATGCTTGAGTTTGTGATTACGAAAAGAAATCCAGTTACGGCAAGCCCTGCCGCAGCCCATGCGAAGGAATTCGCAGCCCCAGTAAGAGCTAAGCTCACCCCCATAGCGATCGCGCACGATCTGATTTTACGGATGCCAAGTTTATCAAAGACTGCTACGAAAAGCGCGCCGCAAAAGGCTCCCACGCCTAGAGTCGACATCAAATATCCAAAGCTTCGCTCATCCGCGTCTAGGCTAAGCTTAACGAGTGCCGAGATCGTTACATTATAATTTGGCACCAGCGTCGCTACGATAAGCACTATTATCATTAGCTCGCTTAGAGTTTTTTTGTGCGATACATACGAAATTCCAGCACCGATCGAGGCAAAAACGCCTCCGCTTCTGCTAGATAGCGTAGTAGCGGATGGCGGAATTTTTATGAAAAACAGCGAAACGATGATGCCTAAAAAGCTAAGTGCATTAAATAAAAAGCAAAAGCCCACGCCCCACAGCGCCATCACGATCCCAGCAAGTGCGGGTCCTGCAATACGAGCGACGTTGAAGGACATAGAATTTAACGCTATGGCGTTGGCTAGATCGCGGGGCGAGTCGATGAGGTCTTTTACCATCGACTGACGGCTCGGGGCGTCCATGCTGGTAAAGATGCCGCTTGCAAAAGCGCAAAATAAAATTTTGCCGAAAGAATATAGCTCACAAAAGCTCATAACTGCGAAAATTGAAGCGGTCACCGCCATGCCTATTTGAGCGAGCAAAAGGATCTTTTTGCGATTAAACTTATCGAGCAGTACACCGGAAAATGGCGTAAAAAGTAGCGCGGGCAAGAACCGCGCCGCGGCTACAAGGCTGACCTTAAAAGCGTCTGCGGTGATGCTTAGCACTAGCCACGGCAGCGCGACGCTTTGCATCCAAGAGCCGATCAGCGAGAGGTTCATCCCGATCCAATAAATTCTAAAATTTGAGTATTTAAGCGATAGGAAGGGATTTTTCAACGCGCCGCCTTTTGAAATTTTGATTTGAGATTATACATTAAATTTTAAAAATTCACTTAAAGATTTAACATTTATAAAAATTTAACGAAAATTTAATATTTCTGAAAAGAAAAATTTTATATACTCTGCAATAAATTTTTAAGCAAAGGATTAAAAATGCAAAGACCGACTCCAATTAATCAGGAGATCAAACTCGATGAGAAGCGCTATATAGTTTCCAAAACCGATCCGAAGGGCATTATCACGTTTGCAAATCCGTATTTTTGTATGATTTGCGGCTATAGTGAGCTTGAGCTTTTGGGGCAGCCGCATAATATCATACGACATCCGGACATGCCGCGCATAGCGTTTAAGCTCATGTGGGATACGATACAGCAGGGCAAGGATTTTACCGCTGTGGTTAAAAATTTAGCCAAAGACGGGCGCTTTTATTGGGTCATTACAGAATTTACTTCTAAAAAAGACCCTGTAACAGGGCAGATCACCGAATACACGGCATTTCGCAAGGCTCCACCAAGATCCGCGATCGAAACTATAGAGCCAATTTATAGGGCATTGCTGGATGCTGAAAGAAACGGCGGTATGCAGGCTAGCCAAAAGGCGCTCGTGGACTTTTTAAAAAGCAAAGGCGAGACCTATGAGAGCTGGATCGCAAAGGTCTCAGGCAAATCAAATCCGCTCACCGCAATGTTTTTTAAGGCGATGAAAAAGCTTTTTAGCTAGTTCAGTTAAAATTTAATGCAAACCCCGCGCAATGCGATTGTTTGGCTTTGCGCGAGAAAAGGCAGATAAAGTACAAAACCGCCCGTTCATGAAATTTTGAAATTCTACGAAATTTTAAATTTAGCACTTGAGTTTTGAAATTTTACGTCCACATCAAACGCGCTACAGATCAAAGTCCCTCAAGCGTTATGTCGTAGAGCCTCTCTGCCGTTTCGTCGTTTAAATTTAGCGTCTTTTTGCTTCGTAAAAATTCTAAAATTTCATCCTGCGCAAAGCCCGCTCTTTGCGCGCAATGCTCGTGCGCGGGCAAAAAACCGCGGCATAGCGCGATATTTTCTAAAATTTCCTCATCACATAAAAAACAATATGGCTCGTCGTGCAAGCGCCCCTCAAATTTTAAAATTTCGGCGTAGCTTTCTACGATTATGCGGCGCGGATTTTGTTTGCCAAAGCGCATAGCAGCGTGGTTTAGCAGCTCGTAATAAAATTTATCCAGATGTTCGGCATCTTTTAGATGCGCGTGTAAAAGCCGCATGAACTGCTGCCAAAATAGCAGCTTCTCGCGGCTTCCTAGCCACGCGTATCCTAGATGCATCACACCGCTAAGACGAGGGAGGAAGTTTTGATTTTGCGAGAGCTCGAAGTCGATTTTATAGCCCTGGATGATGTTTGAATGGCGCGCGCCGTAAAAGCGATACGCACGCACGAGCGCACTTTCGCTTAGCACGTCCACGATGCAGTCCTCATCCCTAACATTGGTCGTTTTTAATATAAATCCTTGCATTTTCCTATTTTAGCGAAATTCACATATAAATTTAAATAAAGAATTTTAGGTTATAATCAGAAGTTTCATTTCATAGAATTTAAAGGAAATCATATGAATTTTGGAGATCTATTTTCAAAAATACGCAGGACGCAACCTGCGCCGAGCGAAGCTCCTACGCATTGGATCAAGTGCCCGGGATGTGGCGCACTGATGTATAGCAAAGAGGTCGAGCAAAATCATAGCGTTTGCCCGAAGTGCAACTATCACCTTCGTTTTGACGCGCAGGCTCGCATCGATCTGATCTGCGACGAAGGCTCTTTCGTGGAGTACGATCAAAATCTGCAGCCCGTCGATCCGCTAAAATTCGTCGATAAAAAATCCTACAAAAAGCGTATTGCCGAGAGCAAAGAAAAAACAGGCAGGCTTAGCGCGGTGATCGCGGGCGAGGGCGCTATAAGTCGCCAAAAAATTCAGCTCGTGGTGTTTGATTTTAACTTCATGGGCGGAAGCCTGGGCTCTGTGGAGGGCGAAAAGATCGTGCGCGCCGTAAAGCGCAGTCTGGATAAAAACGAGCCGCTAATCATCGTAAGCGCAAGCGGCGGCGCAAGGATGCAAGAAAGCACCTTTTCGCTAATGCAGATGAGCAAAACCTCCGCCGCGCTTAAAATTTTATCCGAGCATAAAATTCCATTCATCTCCGTTCTTACTGATCCTACGATGGGCGGCGTGAGTGCGTCATTTGCGTGGCTGGGAGATATCATCATCGCAGAGCCCGGCGCTCTTATCGGCTTTGCTGGACAGCGCGTCATCAAGCAAACTATCGGCGCGGATCTGCCGGAGGGCTTTCAAAGATCGGAATTTCTGCTCGAGCACGGATTAATTGATGCGATCGTTCCTAGAGCTGAGATGAGGCAGTATTTAAGCGATGTAATCAACGTGCTGAGCAAAAACGCTGTGCAGATTGACGACACGAGTGACAAATCGCTGCACGAAGAGGGAAGCGAAGAGTAGTGCAGATAACGGTAAATTCCATCCAAAAGGGCGCGGACGAGTTCGCTAGCGAGATAAGCGATTATAAAAAAATGGCGGCTAAATTTGCCGCGGTGCGAGATGAGACGTTTTTTAACGCTAATATCGCTCGCGCTCAAGCAGCATCCCGCGAACTCGCACTTATGGCGTACGATGAAGCTTATCTACCACGCCTTAGCGGATACGTCGTGGCTCTGGACGAGCGCGGACAGGAGCTAGATAGCATGGAATTTGCGAGTATGCTAAAGGATAAGAGCAGCGTGTCGTTTTTCATCGGTGGCGCTTATGGGCTTAGTGAAAATTTTAAGGCAAAAGCCGATAAAATAATTAGTCTTAGCAGGCTTACGTTAGCGCACAAAATCGCTAAACTTTTGCTTTTTGAGCAAATTTTTCGCGCATTGTGCATTAACGCAAACCATCCATATCACAAATAAAGGGAAAGAATGAAGAAAAACGAGTTGAAATTTTACAAGAAAATTTTAGAAGAAAAAAGAGAGCAACTCATCGCCAATATTAATAGCTCTGTAAATGAAATTTCGGAATTGCGCGAGAATAAAGCTGCGGATGATTTTGACGTAGCGAGCATGAATACGGATTTAAGCATCGAATACTCGCTCAATGTTAATCAACAAAAGGCGTTTTTAGAGATTGAAAGCGCGCTTAAGCGCATCGAAAACGGCACTTATGGGCTTTGTGAGAGCTGCGGCGAGCAGATAAGCTTAGAGCGTCTTAAGGTAAATCCGGAGGCGAGATTGTGCATTTCGTGCAAGGAACAGGCGGAAAAGCAAAATAGGAGTTAGCTATGAAAACCAAGCAATTCTTTTTATATTCGATCGTCTATATCGCAATCGTCGCGATTTTAGTTTTTACGCAGCAAAGCAGTAGCTATACGCTGGGGCTTTTCGGTTTTACGTTTACGCTTCCTGTGGCAGTGTGGATCGTGCTGCCGTTAATTTTATATATGATTTTGGCGATTTTTCATATCGTTTTTCATAGCTTTGCGTTTTACCGCACAAAAAGGGCGATCGCAAAGGATCTAAGCGCATATGATGCGATGAGTAAAGAGGTTTTGCTGGGTCTTGATACCAATAAAGACTTTAAAACCGAGTATTTTAAAGACCCAAGCGAGCTTACTAAAATTTTATCTCCGTGGTACGATAGCACCGGCATAGACGTCAAAAATGAGGATCTAAAAGAGGTCATAGGCGTTATCGAGAAGGTTAAAAACGGCGAAGTGGCGGATCTGCGAAAATATAAACTCCCTAAAGATAACGGACTATTTTTGCAAAACGAGCTCAATCGCCTCGACGCCGAGCCTGCGTATGCGTATGAAATTTTAAAAACCAAGGGCGTTTATAGTGAAAATATCACTAAAAAAGCCTATGCCGTAGCGCTTGCCAAAGGAAGCTACGATAAGATCAAAGCTTATAAAATTCCTCAAGATATAGCCGAGGTAAATATTTTAGTGGATCGCGCGGTGAATGACGCGAGCTTTGAGATCAGTAGCGAGGAACTTTTCGATCTCGTAAATAATGAAAAATTTAGCGAGCAGGATTTTATCGGCTTTGCTAAAAAGCTAAAAAATCATCTCGCTCCAGAGCAATACAAAGCCTTTTTCGAGCGGCTCAAAAACGAGAATCAAGAAGCAACCGAGGCATATCTGTACGCGCTATATGAGCTTGGCATGATCGACGAGTTTAGAGAGCAGCTAAGCCTTGCCGACGGCGACGAGTTTGAGAAGTTTAAAATTCTGCTATTTTTGCGTGACAACGGCAAAAACGTTCCTGCGTCGCTGTTATTTTAACTCAGTAATTTTACGAGTTCGTTTTATGCGGGTAAGAGAGGCTGCTTTTTACGCTCTTTGCGTCCATTAAACACAGCCTACGCGATAAAATTTAAAATGCGGATAAAATTCTAACTCGCGCAAATTTGAAATTTCAAAATTTATCGAAAAATCAATGCGCGCAAGCGGTAAAATTTAAAAGATTTGTTTGTGTAGTGCGCGCGTAAACGGATTTTGCATTTACGCGATGAAATTTAAAATTTAAACGTAAAGCGCAAGACTTGCTAGCCGAATAAAGTGATGAAATTTTAAAATCCGCGCGGCGTTTTGCAAGCTGCTGTTGGGCTCGCCGTGCAAATAAAATTTAGTGGCGATCATTCTTGCTGCCGTTTTGCCGCCATGCAAATTAGCTAAGCTTAAAAATAAAATTTGCGCCTAAATGCGAATGCCACAGCCTATGAAATTTAAAATTTTGAAGCTCGTGGCAAAATCCGCTGCAAGCGCTGCGGTATTAAATTTAAAGGTTTAAATTCAAACGAAATCAAAATGAGAAATTTAAAATGACGGAAGATTTTTTTAAAAAGGACCCTCTATTTTTGGCGCCTTTGGCGGGCTTTTCAGATCCGCCGCTGCGGGGCGTAGTGAAAAAATTCGGCTGCGACGCGACCGTAAGCGAGATGATAAGCGCAAACGCCCTTGTTTTCGAGGGTGAAAAGACGCTAAAGATGCTCGAAAAAAACGCCGCCGAAACCCCATTTTTTGTGCAGATCGCGGGCAGCGATGCGGAAATTATCAAAAAGGCGGTTTTGCTCATCAATAAATTTGACGGCATCGACGGCATCGATCTAAACTGCGGCTGCCCCGTCCCCAAGGTCGTAAAGCAAGGTGCCGGCTCGGCGCTGCTGCTCGATCTGCCCCGTCTATCGCGCCTGGTTGAGACTATAAAAAAGTATTCGAACAAAAAATTTACGAGCGCGAAGGTGCGGCTGGGCTTCGGCGCCGTGGATATCGAAAATATCGCTCGCGCCGTACAAGGCGCAGGAGCCGATTTTATCGCGATTCATGGCCGCACCAGAGCGGGCGGATACAGCGCGGCGGTGGATTACGGCGCGATCGCAAGAGCCAAATGCGCGCTGCAAATCCCCGTGATCGCAAACGGCGACATAAACTCCGCCAATGCGCCTGCAGTGCGAGACCTTAGCGGCGCAGACGCGCTGATGATCGGTCGCGCGGTCATCGGCAGGCCGTGGATCTTTCGCGAGATCAAAACGGGCGAACGCGCAAGCGACGCGCTAAAAAGGGAGGTCGTGCTCTATCATTTCTCCCAGATGTTAAGCCACTACGGCAGCCACGGCGTGGCGATATTTCGCAAGCATCTGCACGAATACTCCAAGGGGCGCGAAAACGCCGCAAGCTTTCGCGAGCAGATCAACCACGTCGCTGCTGAGAGCGAAATGACTCGGCTAATCGAGGAATTTTTAGCCTAAATTTAGAATTTTAGGAACTCTGATGATTATTTTAAAAATTATAGCCTGCGCATTTTCGATGAGTTTTTGCTTGATGTGCATTTCAAGTTTAATGGGTTTTTTTATAGGGCAGATTTTTGACACATCTAGCGTCCGGTTTGACGATCCCTTAGAATGGCTACAGCAGAAGTGCGTATATTTCCTATTTTTGTGGATATTTTTCTGCGGGATTTGCGCGATACTTGCCGCAAAGTTAAAGGATTTTGGTAAGCTCACGGATTTTTTCGTAAATCTATTTTTGCCTACAGCAGCGGTTTGGATGCTATCGCCATTTTTAGGGATGATGATTGTGGCGCTGATTGTTTCAGATTTGCATCTTGCGAGGTTTTATTCCTCATTGCTTAGCGCATTAATATTTATCGTTCTTTTTATGATCGTCGTAGCCGAGGTTCTAAAGCAGATTTATCCGCCCAAGTCCTAGCGCGCGAAATTTTAAAATTTAGTGCAGAATTTCGCCTTGAAATTCTTGGTCGCCGCTTACAATCACAGCTCGCGCGTTAAAAGGCGAGGGCGTTAAAATTTAAGGAAAAATTATGCAAAATATCTATATCATAGGCGACGTGCACGGCTGCTACAGATCGCTTTTGGCGTTAATAGAGCAGCTGCCGCATAAATTTGATAGCAAAATTTGCTTTGTGGGCGATCTGATCGACCGAGGCCCTGCGAGCGCGGATGTGGTGGAGCTAGTGCGCACTCGCGGATATGACGCGGTGATGGGCAATCACGAAAAGCGCTTTGCGGGCAACGCAAAAACTGCACTAAGGTGCGCAAAGACGGGCAAATTTACGAGTTCAAATGACCTCTACGCATTTTTTAGCCTGGATGAAAGCTGGCTATTTAATAACGGCGGTGAGGCGACGCTAGCGTCGTATTATCGTCACGGAGGCGTGAAGCAATGCAAGGAGCATCTGCGGTTTGTCTCGCGGCTGCCGATTTACCTGGAGTATGATTTGTGTGATGAAAGCGGTCGCGCTCTCGTCGTATCGCACTCCGCAGTGGGGCGCGCGTGGGGGATTAGACACGATGTAGAGCGCGCGAAAAGCTTCGCCGCTCACGTGCTAAGCGGGCGCGGAGATGATAGCGCGAATGATGGAATTTTTAATGTCTACGGGCACACGCCGGTAAAAAAGCCCGTCATTACGGAATTTAGCGCAAATATCGATCTGGGCTGTGTTTATAAAAAGCACTGGGGCGAGAAGGCGAGGCTTTGCGAGTTTGAGTTTCCCTCAAAGAAAATTTTTACGCAAGAATGCATAGATTTTTGAGTTCGCATCCAGGCTCGCACGTATTAAAATTTAAATTTGTGCGGGCTGTTTGAAAGCGAAATTTTAGAATTTAAAGACGCGTTCTTAAAGCACCCGTCGCGCAGTCAGGTCGTGCTGAAATTTTAAATAATATCCCTTAGCTTGCGCGCTTCATACATCCACGCCTCAAGCTCGCCCCAGCGCTCGCCCTCAATCATCTGTACGCAAATTTCAAGCTCGTTTTTAAAAGCATCGATCGCGCCCAGCAGGTTTGTGCGGTTTTGCTTAAAAATATCGACCCACATCTGCGGCGAGCTCTTGGCGATACGGCTCATGCCCGAGAAGCTGCCGCCGGCTAAATTTATGATATTGCGGCGATTTTCCTCTTTTAGCACGCTGTTTACGAGCGAATAGCTGATCGCATGCGGCAGGTGCGAGATGAGCGCCACGTGGTGATCGTGGCTTTTTGCGTCCATAAATACAATCTTCATCCCTGCAAATGAAAAAATTTCGACCGCTCGTTTGATATGCACTTCATCTGCGCCGTGATCGTCGCAGATGACGACTACCGCGCCGTTTAAAAGCTCTTTAAACGCCGCTTGCGGGCCGGAGTTTTCGGTACCTGCCATTGGGTGAGCTGCGATGAAATTTCGTCTGATCTGCGGCGGGCAGTTTTGCAAAATTTTAAATTTCGTGCTTCCCAGATCGATGATCGTCGTCTCGCTTCTGCAGTCGCTTAGTTTTTGCAACGTCTCAATAATTGCCTCCACGGGGATTGCGAGAAAGATCGCGTCGCAGCTTTGCTTCATCTGTTCCAGGCTTAAAATTTCATGCACGAGCCCGAGCCGCAGAGCTTCTTTTTCGTTTTCGCGGTTGATGTCGCAGCCATAGACGGCGCTAATTATTTTGGTGCTTTTTAGGCATAGCCCAAGAGAGCCGCCGATGAGACCCAAGCCGATAATTCCTATCTTCATAAAATTCCTTTTTGATATATGCAAGTTTTAATTTTAATGTGGTATTATACGCAAATTATTTTCGTTTTTAGGTAAAATTTTATGAAAAAAAGCGTTTTTTTACTCTTAGTAGGCGGGATTTCCGTGGCGTGCGCCGCGCAGATCAAATCCATTAAATTTGAAGGGCTAAGGCATCTTTCTCCACAGGTCGCACAGCAAATTTCAGGACTTAAGGTAGGCGATGAGCTTAACGGCGAAAACACGAATGCTGCGATCTCGAAGCTATTTGAGCAGGGCTATTTCAGCGACGTTTATATCAGCGAACAAGGCGGCGCGGTCACTATCAATGTAACCGAAAAGCCGACTATCGCTAAGGTCGAGATCAAAAACGTAGTGACCAATGATCGCGACAAGATCAATGAGCTCATCGGCTTGCGTCCGGGTCAGGTTTACGACGAGGTGGCTGCTAAAAAAGCGGAGACCCGTATCAAGCAATACTACGAAGTCAAGGGCTTTTTTGATACCGTGGTGGAATTTTATCCAAAGCCGATAAACGACGATAAATCGGTCATCTTGCTAACGATCGAGGTAAATCGCGGCGAAAATATCATCATCGATAAGGTAAATTTAGTAGGCGCAGACAAGCTCGACTATGATGATATAGAGCCATCCGTTGCCAATAAAGAACGCGAGATGCTGGGCTGGATGTGGGGCTTTAACGACGGCAAGGTAAAAACCGCCGAGCTTCCTAACGACGCAAATAGAATTCAAGAAGAATATTATAAAAAAGGCTACTTAGACGCGCAGGTTTCGGCGCCGCTACTTAATGCCGATATGGATAATTACACTGCTGATCTTACCTACTACATCAGTGAGGGCGAGCAATATACCGTAAGCTCTGTAGATATCGAGTATCCTGCAGATATAATCAAGCTTGATAAAGAAAAAGTTTTGGACGATTTCAAGCTTCAAAAGGGCGATACAATGAATTCCGAGCGTTTGCGCCGCGATATGAATACGCTAGAGACTTTAGTCGCGGATCAGGGATACGCCTATGTGCGCATCGTGCCTAAGACTAAGCAGGACAAAGAAGCTCGCACGGTCGCTATCACGTATCAGGTTATCCCGGAGGATAAAGTCTATATTAGAAACGTAACGATTTCGGGTAACGATAAGACCGAGGACAAGGTCATCCGCCGCGAGATGTATCTGACCGAGGGAAATTTATATAGCAAAACCGACTACAACGATTCGTTAAATTCTTTAAAACGCACGGGATATTTCGATGAGGTGGAGATTAAAGAAAACCGCGTTTCTAATGATCAGATCGATCTTGAAGTCGCAGTCAAAGAAGCTCCTACAGGCTCTATCACGGGTGGTATCGGATATGGCAGCGAGGATGGAATTTTACTTAGCGGCGGTATCAGCGATAGAAACGTATTTGGCACCGGTCTTCACGGCGCGTTCTCGGTTGAAAAGAGTGACGATCAGTTAAGCGGACGCTTGAGCTTAACCAATCCTAGAGTATTTGATTCTGAGTATAGCTTGGGCGGATCGATCTTTGCCAACGACTATGACTGGGACGATTACGATGAGAAATCTTACGGATTTTCAATCACGGGCGGTCGCAAGATCGGGCGTAATACCGATGTAAGCCTTACATATTATCTCGAAAAAAGCGAGATTAAGGGCTTAAACGAATATTACGCCAAAGCAGGCTATCTAGATGGCAAGAATTTAAAAAGCTCGATTATCCCGTCTATTACATACAACAGCACAGATGATTATTACTTGCCAAGAAGCGGTATGATCGCAAGTGCTAGCTTAGAGTACGCGGGTCTTGGCGGCGATATGGACTACACCAAGGCGCGAGGATCGTTTAACTACTATTTTGGCTTGCGAGATTATATCGATCACGACATTATCTTTAGATACAAAGCTGCAACGGGCTATATGTGGGAAGGTAATAAAAAGATCCCGATCAACGAAAAGCTATTCCTAGGCGGAATGAAAAGCATTAGAGGCTACGAAGGTCGCAGTATCCCGAAAAAAGAGATCTGCTTAAATGCAAATAATTGCCGCTATATCGAAACAGGCGGCATGCAGAGCTTCAATAACTCTTTTGAGCTAAGCTTTCCGGTGGTCGATAGGCTTAAAATGCGCTTTGTAACGTTTTTTGACTACGGAATGATCGGCGATCATGACTGGAATGAAGAGGAGCGCTACAGCACGGGTGCTGGTATCGAGTGGATGACGCCGATGGGGCCTTTGCAGTTATACTTCGTCAAGCCGCTTAATAAAAAACCGCACGACGACACAAATAGCTTCGAATTTAGCATCGGTGCTAGATTTAATTAAGCGCGACGACTTGCGAACGCTGTGGCGTGCGTAGAATTTCTACCGCACGCCTTAAAATTTAATAACGCTCACGATTTTAGCTTTCCGTGTCGCGCTAATTTGCAGCCGAATTATTGTAGGCGGTTTGAGCTAAATTTTAATTGGAATTCCGCTCGGCTTAGGATGAAATTTAAACGCATAGCTTGCTTTGAATTTTTTAGAATTTTATTTATCAAGATAGTTTAAAATTTCATTCGTATGGCAAAATTTTAAGTATAAGTGTTCTAAAAAAAATCAATACAAGCCATTAGCATAATTTAAAGAAATTCTAATATTGAAATTTTAAAGATTACGATATAGACGATAAACGCCGCTTTGTCGCGCGCGGAATTTCACTGTAATAGGATTTAGCGCGCCACTGAATTTTAAAGCTCATAAATTTTGAGATTCTAAAGTCGCTAGAATTTAAAATTTTAAATCGCCTCGTAAATCGCTAAACATTTGCGTTAAATTTTGCCTCGCTTTACCGATAATTTAAGTTAAGCTTGTAAAATCGCGCTCTAAAATCATATCAAAGGCTCTTTTATGCGTAGAAATGGCAATGGAACGAAGCTTAAAATTTTAATATTTCTTATTATAATATGCGCTTTGGTTTATGGAATTTTTAGAATTTTTACCTCGCCGAAATTTGAAAAAAATCCTCCGCAAATTGCGCTGGAAAATGAAATTTATTGGAATTTAACTTCGCCTTTAAAGATTAAAATTTCAGACGATACCGGCATTAAGCTCGTTCGCGTTAATTTAAACGATGGAGCCAGCACGATACCGCTACTAAATGAGGAGCTGAACGTTCCGCAAACGACGCTAGAGCTTGCCGTGCAATTTCCTAAAAATTTGATGCTTAATAAAGATAAAAACTACAAGCTCGAGGTTTTTGCAAACGACATTAGCTCGTGGAATTTTGCGCAAGGAAATAAGAGCGTAAAAACGGCAAATATAATAATAGACGACAAAAAGCCCATCATCAATATCATCAATCAATCCTATAAAATCACCAAAGGCGGTAGCGCTGTAGTTGTATTCTCAGCTAAAGACGAGCGCCTAAACGAAGTCTATGTCAAAACCAACTATGGCAAAATTTTTAAAGCAATTCCTTTTGTAAAAGAGGGCTATTATGCGTCTCTCGTAGCGTGGCCTGCAAATTTAGAGGAATTTCGCGCAGAAGCGGTCGCCACTGATCGTGCAGGCAACGAAAGCATTTCGCAGATCAAATATTTTTATCAAGACAAAAAATATAAGGTCTCTACTATCAAGCTAAATCCGGGTTTTATTAACGGCAAAGTAAGTGATCTGGCTAGCCAATACGCGCAGAATTTTAACTCGATGAGCGATCTGGAAAAATTCAAATTCGTAAATGAAACTCTGCGTAAGAAAAACGGAGATGATCTGCACGCTGCTACTAGCGCGGTGCACGAGGATAAAATAAATGGATTTGAGCTAAAGCCTTTTTATCCGCTTGCTAAAGGCGCAGCGGTAGCAAGCTTTGCCGATCATCGGATATTTTTTATGAACGACGAACAAGTAAGCGAGTCATGGCATATGGGGCTCGATCTAGCAAGCGTCGCAAACGCCGATATCAAAGAGAGTAACTACGGCAAAGTGGTTTTCGCGCAGGAAAACGGAATTTTCGGATTAAATTTAGGAATTTACTACGGCTTCGGATTATACGGCATATACGGACACTGCTCGGCGACGCAGTTAAGCGTCGGCAGCGACGTAAAGCCGGGCGACATTCTAGCACAGACGGGCTCAAGCGGCTTTGCTTTTGGAGATCATCTGCATTTTGGCATCGTAGTTCAGGGTGTGGACGTAAGACCCGAGGAGTGGATGGATCCTAAGTGGATGAAAGATAACATTACCGACGTCTTAGAATCGTCCAAAAAAGTAATAGAAAAAGGTAAGTAAATTTTAAAATTTTCGCTATAATGCGCGAGTTAATGAAAACGAGGATAGAAATGAGACAGACAACGATAGCTAAGAAAGTCCATAACGTCGGCATCGGATTGCACAAAGGTGAGCCTATCAAACTTACGTTAGAGCCTTTAGAGGCGGGCAGTGGAATCGTATTTTATAGAAGTGATCTTGGCATTAGTTTTAAAGCCGAGCCGAAAAACGTCATAAATACGCAGATGGCGACTGTCGTAGGAAATGAGAAGGGCTATATATCAACAATAGAGCATCTAATGAGTGCTATTAATGCCTATGGTATCGATAATATCCGTATCATCGTCGATGCTAATGAAATTCCTGTGATGGACGGAAGCTCCGCGAGCTTTTGTATGCTTTTGGACGAAGCGGGGGTAAGAGAGCTTGACGCTAATAAAAAAGCCCTTATTATCAAGCGTGCCGTGGAGATTCGCGAGGGCGATAAGCTCGTGCGACTAAGTCCTAGCAAGAGCCCTAAATTTGATTATACGATTAAATTTAGCCATCCGCTCATCGGCACTCAGCACCATGTTTTTGAATTTAGTAAGAAAGCTTATCTTAAAGAAATTTCGCGAGCACGCACGTTTGGATTTTTAAAAGATGTGCAAGCGCTACGTTCCATGGGTCTAGCTCTAGGCGGCAGCTTAGAAAACGCCGTCGTAATCGATGAGAATAAAATTTTGAACCCCGAGGGTTTGCGCTTTGAAAATGAGTTCGTCCGCCATAAAATTTTAGACGCGATCGGCGATTTGGCGCTGGTGGGCGCTCCGATTTTGGGCGATTATACGGCGTTTGCGGGAAGCCACGATCTAAATCATAAACTAACTTTATCAGTTTTAGCCGATGCTAAAAATTTCGAGCTAGTAGATCTTACCGCCGAGGTTGTGCGCGAATATCAAGAAGTCTTTGCTTAAGGGCGCAAAATCAAAGAGGTTGAAATTCTAATCGCTGCTCTTAGCGCTCCATGCCTACTCGGCGTGTATGAAAACGGCGCTAAGATAGCGGAATTTAAAAGCAATGAGGGCGAAAAAGCCGATAAATTTCTGATCTGCAAATTTAGCGAAATTCTAAAAACTTATAAGATCAAAGAGCTCATCTACGCAAATACTCCAGGCAGCTTTATGGGCATGAAGGTAAGCTATGTGATATTGCGCACGCTTAGCATAGCTCTTGATGTGCCGCTATACGCAATCAGCGGCTTTGAGCTAAGCGGCTTTGGGCCGATCAGAGCGAATAAAAACTTCAGCTACGTTTACGAGTGCGGCGAAATCAAAATGAAAAAATGTGCCCCCGCCACGCTATCTTTGCCGCAGGATTTATCGGTTTTAAATAAAAGCGATGATATACTTCCAAATTACATCATAGAAGCTGTTTAGGAGAGAGCTTGATTATAAGAATTCCTGCGACGAGCGCAAATTTAGGCCCCGGTTTCGACGCACTCGGCCTTAGCCTAGGGCTATTTAACGAAGTAGAGATTACCGAGCAGAAGTTTTTTTGCGTATCGCTTAGCGGCGAGGGCAGCGATAGAGCGTGGCTAAAAAAAGGCAATGCTTTTTTGAATATTTTCAATGAAATTTACAGAAAACTAGGCGGCGGGCAAGAGATAAATTTTAAATTTGCTTTTCACAACAACATCCCGTTTTCGCGCGGGCTGGGCAGCAGCTCGGCCGTGATCGTAGGCGCCATCGCAAGCGCTTATAAAATTTGCGGTTTTGAGATCGATCGCGCTAAAATTTTAAACACGGCGCTGGAATATGAAAACCACCCCGATAATATCGCGCCCGCAACGCTCGGCGGCTTTGTCAGTAGCGTCGTGGACGGCAAGACGGTTCGCACGCAAAAATGCGAAATTTCGCAAGATCTGCAAGCGGTCGTCGTCATCCCCGATACGCCGATGCCTACGAACGAATCGCGCGGTAAGCTACCTAAGAGCTTTTCGATCAAAGATTGCGTTAGCAACCTCTCGCACGCGGCGTTTCTGACCGCTTGCTTTATGCGACGCGACTACGACAGCTTGCGCTATGCCTGTATCGATAAGATGCACGAACAGATGCGCATGGGCGTGCTTCCGCAGCTTTTTGGGGTGCGCGAGATTGCCTATGATAACGGCGCGCTTATGAGCTCGCTCTCGGGAAGCGGCTCAAGCTTTTTAAATTTAGCCTATAGATCCGACGCCGCAAAGCTTAAAGCCTGCCTTAGCGAAAATTTTAAAAACTTCCGCGTCGAAATTTTAGAGATCGACAACGGCGGCTTTAATATTGACTAAGAAAAATAAAGATATAATCGCATGAGCGAACCGATTAGGATGTGCGTTATTTGCAAGGGGCGCTTCGCCAAGCGCGAACTCCACGCCTTTTTGCAAAATTTTAAAAATATAAGCTCAAACAGACAATTTTATATTTGCGACGGTTGCATAAATCAAAAAGAGAAAATTTCAAAATATCTATCTAAATTTGCGTCTAGCGCAGATTTGGGACATATCAAGGAGAGGGTTTTAAATGGGTGTTCTGATTAAAGATATCGCGGACGAGCTTGGATACGCAAGCAAAGAGATAATCGAAAAAGCGCAGGAGATGGGCTTTAAAAAGGTAAAAACCGCGTCGAATAAAGTAAGCGAGGAAGAAGCTGCCGCTATTTATGATTATATTCAGACGGGAATTTTGCCAGGGAAAAAGTCAAAGCCCGCAAAGAAAAGCTCCGAAAAAGCGCAAGAAGATGAGAATAAGCCCGCTAAAAAACAGAGCGAAACTAAAAAAACCGCTAAAAAAGAGAGTCCTAAAAAGGCGGAAAGCTTAAAAGCTTCCGAATCCAAAGAGTCCGCGCAGAGCGTTAAAGAGCCTAGCGATGAAAAAGCGCGTACGCAAGAGCCCGAGGCGAAAACCGAAAAATCCCAAAATCAAAAAGAAGAAATTTCCTCCGCCCCGCAGGAGAAAGAGGAAAAGCAAAACGCCGCCTCAAAGCCTGCGCCGGTGCAGATAAACAGCGGCGATAGCATCGCTAGTGAGAGCTTGCAAAAGCGCCGCGGTCTAGTCATCGTTAAAAAGAAGAAGGAAGTTCAAACTCCGACGCAAGAAAGAATCGAGCCTAGGCGCGAAAAGATGAGCGCGAGCTTGGAGGCGATCTTTTCAAACGCCGAACTGAATTTGAAAAAGAAAAAGATCGAAAAGAAAAAAGCTCCCGCTGCCAAAAAAGAGGATGCCCTTAAAATCGACATTATTCCAGATCACGAGATGGCGGATATCGTCATCGAGGACGAAGATGTCGTGGTAATGCCCGATTTCACCGTCAAACCGATCCAAACCGAAAACCGCACCAAAAGTAAAAACCAACCTAATATTTATCGCGCCTCGCAGAATCAAATTTTTAGCAGTGAGGGCGGCATAAGTCGCGGCGGTCGCAAAAAGCATAAAAAAGCGCCTCGCGAGCAGGGTAGCGAAATCGTAAGCTCTGTAAATATCCCAAAAGAGATCCGCGTCTATGAGTTTGCCGATAAGATTAAAAAGCAGCCTAGCGAGATCATCGGCAAGTTATTTGCGCTTGGAATGATGACGACGAAAAACGACTTTTTGGACGAGGACGCGATAGAAATTTTAGCAAGCGAATTCGGTATCGAAGTAAATATCATTGATGAGGCGCAGGAGTTTGATTACATCAAGGCCTACGAGGACAGCGAAGGCGAAGAAAATTTAATCGCTAGAGCGCCTGTCATTACCATCATGGGACACGTCGATCACGGCAAAACGAGCCTGCTCGATTATATCCGAAACTCTCGCGTAGCAAGCGGCGAAGCGGGCGGCATCACGCAGCACGTAGGCGCGTATATGGTCGAAAAAAACGGCAGGAAGATCACCTTCATCGACACTCCGGGTCACGAGGCCTTTACTTCGATGCGCGCGCGCGGAACCGAGGTTACCGATATCGTAATTATCGTAGTGGCCGCAGACGACGGCGTCAAGCCTCAGACCAAGGAGGCTATAGCGCACGCCAAGGCCGCAAACGTTCCGATTATCATCGCGATAAATAAGATGGACAAGCCTAACGCCAATCCCGATCTTGTAAAAACGGGGCTTGCAGAGCTTGATATCATGCCTACCGAGTGGGGCGGCAGCTACGAGTTCGTGCCGATCTCCGCAAAAACGGGCGACGGGATCGAAAATTTATTAGAGATCGTGCTTTTACAAGCCGATCTTTTGGAGCTCAAAGCAGATCCTAGCAAGCAGGCTAAAGCAACCATCATCGAAAGCTCCCTTCAAAAAGGGCGCGGCGCCGTTGCCACCGTCATCGTGCAAAACGGCACTCTACGCGTTGGAGACACCGTCGTAGCGGGCATCGCGTACGGCAAGGTGCGCGCGCTTAGCGACGATAAGGGCAGGGTGCTAAAGCAAATTTTACCGGGCGAGTGCGGCGTCATCATAGGCCTTAGCGAGGTTCCGGGCGCCGGCGAGACGCTGATCGGCGTTTCAAGCGATAAGGAAGCGCGCGAGTACGCGAGTAAAATTTATGAGCATCAGCGCCAAAAAGAGCTTAGCAAATCGACCAAGGTCACTATCGACGAGCTAAGCGCCAAGATCGCCGAAGGCTCGCTAAAAAGTCTGCCCGTGATTGTCAAAGCCGACGTCGCGGGCTCGCTGGAGGCTATCAAAGCAAGCCTTGAGAAGCTCCGCAACGACGAAGTCAAAGTAGATATCATCCACAGCGGCATCGGCGGTATCACGCAAAACGACATCGCCTTAGCAAGCGCTAGCGAAAACTGCGTGATCTTGGGCTTCAACGTCCGTCCTACGGGCGAGATCAAAGAGCTTGCCAAGGAGCGCGGCGCGCAGATTAAGACCTACAACGTCATCTACAATCTCATCGACGATATCAAGGCGCTTTTGAGCGGCCTTATGAGCCCGATCATCAGCGAGGAGGCCTTGGGCCAAGCCGAGATCCGCCAGGTCATCAATGTGCCTAAGATCGGGCAGATCGCGGGCTGCATGGTTACCGACGGGCTCATCGCTCGCGGCGCGAAGATCCGCGTCATCAGAGAGGGCGTCATTGTTTTCGAGGGTAACGTCAGCTCGCTCAAGCGCTTCAAAGACGACGCTAAAGAGGTTGCCAAGGGCTTCGAGTGCGGCGTAGGCATCGAGGGCTACGACGATATGCGCGTGGGCGATTTTATCGAAAGCTACAAGCAAAAAGAGGAGCAGGCTACGATCGACTAATGCTCGCGAAATCCGCGTGGGCATTCGCTTCGTTTGCATGGCTTGCGGCTAAATTTTAAGCTTCGATCGCGCCTTGAAATTTTATGCTCGCAGAATTTGGGCGTGAAATTTCGCCTTTTAAATTTAGCGGCGAAGCGTGCGGGCAAGGCTCTGGATTTTGTCGGTTTCTGCGTGAGGCGCTGCTACATAGCGCTAGTTTTGAAATTTTAATGTTTAGATTTTTCTTGCAGCGCGTCTTTGCGATCAAATTTTATTTTATGCCGCTTGCAGGTTGCGGATTTTCCGCGCGACTTAAATTTTAAATTTAATCGCGAAGTTGAAATTTAAAAGCGGCAAAATTTAGATTTCGCGCAGCATCGAAGCGTTTTTAAAATTTAAGATAAATTCTAAAGCGACGCAGTGTGGGAAAAACAGCAGCGCGGAGAATAGCGCGGTGCAGGCGGCGCAAAATAAAGCTGCAACGGCGTGCAGTGTCATTGCGGCGCTGCCAAAAGACAGCAGCGGATATCGTAAATAGCGACGCAGTAAGCGAGCGTAGCGCAAAGAGGATGCCGCCGCGCGCTGTATTATTGCGCCGCCAAAATGGCAGCGTGGCAGCGAATATAGCGCTGTGGTGAGCAAGAGCACGGCGCAGAATAGCACCTGCTTTAGCGCGGTAGTATTTCTGCGGTAGCGGTGTGGCTATATGCGACAAGCCTTTGTATGCGAGCCGCAAAATTCTTGCGCGATCTGCGTTTAAAATTTAAGCGCGGAGCACCGGGCTAAATTTAAGAGCAAAATTTCAAAGCCGAACTTACGCTTTTTTAAATTTAAAAGTGAAATTCTAAAAAGCGTGACGTCGCTCGCAATACCTGCGCGACGCAAGCCGCGTCAAATTTAAACAGACCGCGTCGCCGCAGAACGGATATTCCGCCGTGCCGAAGCGAGATAGAATTCCGTGCCGCCATAAGATGGACACGAGAAAAATTCTATGTCGCCGCGATATGGACGTAAGATAAATTTTTATGGCGACGTAATAAAATTTCGTGCCGCCGCAAGACGGACGCTCCGCTGCGACAAAGCAATAAAATTCCGTCATCGCAAGATGCGAAATAAAATTCCATCGCCGTATAATCTGCGGCGATTTAAGATAGCGAGGTAAAGATGAATCCGACCGAACTCAGAAGACTGCGCACGCAAAGCGTGCTAAAACAGCTCATCCCCGGAGCGCTCGCGAGCCTTGAGGATGAGCTTTTGCGCGGGCTGTGCGTCACCGACGTGGAGTGCAAGCGCGGGCGCTACGACGCGTTTGTGTATCTGGATAAAAACGCCTTCGACGAGCGCGAGCAGGAATTCGTGCTCGAAAAGCTCGGCCGCGTGGCGAGATATTTGCAAAACTTCTGCGCCGAGGCGGAGGGCTGGTACCGCTGCCCCGCATTTCACTTCAAATTCGACGACCGCTTGGAGTATCAAAACAAAATGGACGATCTTTTTGACAAAATAGAGGAGGAGCTGCGCAAAAATGGTTGATTTAGAGGCTTTAGCGCGTGAGTGCGGCGTGCAGCTTTACGACGTGGAGACGGTGAGCGAAAACGGCAGAACGATCTATCGCATCAGCATCACGAAAGCAGGCGGCGTGGGCCTGGACGACTGTGAGCGGCTATCGCGGCTGCTTTCGCCGATTTTCGACGTGGAGCCGCCGCTTGAGGGCGAGTGGACGCTGGAGGTCGGCTCGCCCGGGCTTGAGCGCAAGCTAAGCAAGCCGCAGCATTTCGCAAACTCCGTGGGCGAGCTCGTGCGCCTAAGCCGCACGGACGGGCAGAAGCTAAGCGGCGAGGTGCTTGGCTGCGAAGGCGGCGTGCTTAGGCTGCGCACGGACGGCGGCGAGGTGAGCGTGCGACTCGATGAGATCAAAAAGGCGCGAACCTACGTGCAGTGGTAGCGGCGGAGATTTTTAAAATTTTGTATGTGGGGCTTTGGGGTGTGGTGTTTGAGAAGCGTAGACTTAAATTTCAAGCTAAAGCGGCGAGGCTAATTTGAATTTGTTTTACTTGCATGCTTTAAGTATCGCTCCTATCGCAAGCGATGCACGGCTCGTGGCATCTTGCCTCACTTTTTAATTTGGCGCGCAATATTCGGTGCGGCTTTCAAAAACACATGCCGCGTGCAAGTCTTTCGCATTGAGCTTGATCGTATCGCACGAAAGCATTTCCGCGTTGCAATTGTTCGCATGCGCACCGCGGCGAAACGCCGTTTCGCCAAGCTTTCGGCGGAGTTTGCGCCCGCGATTATCGGCATGTGATACGAGCGCGCGTGCTGCGGGCAGAGCGATAATTTCGATAAATATGAGCCTCTCGCGCGGACGTGCCCGCAGCACCGCCTTGTTGCGTCGCATGGGCACGCGAGCATGTTAAATTTTGGATTTTTTAAAAATTTGCCGCTCTCGGTTGCTTTTGATCTCTCGCGGCGCTCGGTGCAAAATTTTAAAATTCCGGCGCCGCTTGTTTGTTTTGAAATTTCAGATCGCGCCGACAAAAGATAATTTTTACGCCACTGGGCGGCGCTTTGAAATTTCAGATCGTACCGCTAAAAAGCAAGCTTCGCGGCGATTGCTGCTGCGCAAATTTTTAATTCCCATGCCGCGCGTGCCGTTTTGGAATTTCACACCGCACCGTTAAAAGGTAAGTTTTGCGTGACGCTTGCGCGTTGCTTTAGAATTTTACGTCGCGCTCGAAAGCGGCTAAATTTAAAATTTACGCGCTCTTTTAGGCGCGGTAAAATTCCACGTTGAAATTCCGCCAGTAAATTTTTGATACAAAATTCCTGTGTCAAATTTCGCCTTAAAATTTTGCCCGCAGAATTTCAAGGGGCTAAATCCGCCCATAAATTTACGTTTTAAAACTCTGTGGGCGGAGGTTCGCGCGCCGTCCATCAGATAATTAAAATTTCGCCAAGCGGCGCGGGTATTTGCGGCTACGAAGCGGAGATGCCGATTGTGGCTAGCAGCACGGGCGAGGTCATGAGCCCCACGATCGTAAGGATCCACGCTAATATCGCTATTACGAGCGAGGCTTGCTTTTTGACGGCTTGATAGGTTGCGGCGATCGCGCATAAAAACGCAAGTGGAACAAAAACGATCCCTAGGAAAAAGATCCCTAAAATCGCGAAGACTATGGAGAGTATCCCAAGCACGTTTGATTGGGGTTGAACGGTCGGTTGTTCAGACATTTTAATCCTTTGAAGAAGATTCGTGTAATTCTACCCCCCCCCTGAATTTGAGCTGAAATCAAGCCGCGCCTTTTGAAATTTCATATTCGCGCCCGCTCGTTGTTTTACCCTAGCGCTCCATTAAAATTTTACTTCGTAAAATTAGCGTTTACGCGCGCTATCGATGCACTCATTTACACGATAGGCGAAAATTTTGGCGCGCGAAACGGACGCTGCAAAATTTACGATTTAGGATAAAATTCTAAAACCTGTGGTAAGATTTCGCAGTTTTGTTCCCGCGCGGAATCTTGCTCCACACATACGGCGCGCGGCTTGCAAGTTCCGATAAATTTATTTGGCGCTTAAAGCGAGGCTTGTAGCAGCAAATGTATTTGGAACGTGAGTCGGCGAATCGGTACGGCACGGGCGAGCGCAGGTGGGCGAGTCGGTTTGCGCCGAGGTGCAATCTGTTGTGAACAGACGAGGTTGCTCGCTCGTCGCAAATCGGCTAAACAATCGCGGTGGAGCGGGACAATTTAAATTTTGGATTTTGTATGAACGACGAATTTTACATGGATTTGGCGCTACGGGCTGCGTGGCGCTATCAGGCTCTGACGCTGCCCAACCCCGCTGTGGGCTGCGTACTTTTAGATAAGGGCGGCAGAGTTCTAGGCATAGGCGCGCACAAAAAGGTGGGCTTTTTACACGCCGAGGCAAACGCCGTTTTTGCCGCGCTGTGCGATCTGGATGCAAATTTCGCGCAGGATTTCGCTTGCGAATACGCCCGCAAATTCGGCGTTAAATTTCAAAACCTAGAAGCCCTAAAAAGCGCGCTTTTGCAGCCGAGCTTTACCTACGATTTTATCTTAAACCGCCACGGCGGGCTTTTGCGCGGCGCTTGCGCCTATGTCACGCTTGAGCCCTGCGCACATCGCGGCAAGACCCCGTCTTGCGCCGAGCTTTTGGCACAGCTCGGGCTATCGCGCGTGATAATCGGCGCGCGCGATACGAACGCGCAGGCTGCGGGCGGCGCGGAAATTTTACGCCGCGGTGGCATAGAGGTGAAATTTGACGTCTGCTCTGCCGCGGCGGCGGAGCTTGCGGAGCCGTTTTATTTGGCGCGCGAGAGCGGCTTTTGCTTCATCAAAATCAACGCCACGCTAAACGGCGCGGTACATGGGCGGATCGGCAGCGAGAAGCAGCGCGCATTCGTGCACGAGCTGCGCAGCGTATGCGACTACGTAGGCGTGGGCGGGCAGACCGTGCGCGCCGATAGGCCGACGCTGGACGTGCGTGCGGCTAAATTTGACGAAATTAGCGCTTCGGCAGGCAGAGCCGACATGTCGGCGCTAGACGCGCGCGTTGCGCCGCAAAACCTAAAGCCGCACGCACCCGACGTTTGGATTCGTTCGCGCCGCGCACTTTCGGATTTTGATGTGAGCATTCCGCTTTTTAGCGTCGCGGCTCGCAAGGTGGAGGTCTCGCAGTCGCTGCCCGCGGGCGCGAAAGTCACGATGATAGAGGCGGGGGCGAGTTCATTTGACGAGTTCGCGCAGTTTGCAAGCCACGCGCTTATTTTTTACAGCGCGCAGATGAGGGACGGGGGAAATTTTAGAGCAAATGCCGCGCTACAGCCGCTTTTTATCTCCCGCGCGAGCGATCCGCACCTAGAAGCGAACGAATTTTACGGCTGGTTTAAAATTTTAAAATGAAAATTGCAAAAGCTTCGCTATTATCGGTATGAGGATCAGCAGCGCTACTATTATTATGACGACCAATAGCGCCTTGTCTATGTTATATTTTCTTGCCGTAGATTTTGTCGTTGGGCTGCAATTTTGCAAGAAAGCTCCGAGCTTGTATCCGCTGATATGAAATAGCCAAGCGGTCCAAATCGGTCCGAGGGATAGGCACATCGCCGCAAATGCAATTTCTGATTTATTTAATATCATTATGCCGACGATCATAAATAAAGATAGCAGACTAACGATAATCACGCCTATCGTCGAAAAGGCGATAAAAAATATAAAATTTAGCTTGCAATCAATGCCTAAAATGCGAAAATTAATAATTTTATTTGCGATATAAAATGCGGAGATTATCGTTAAGATAGCTTTTGCGAGCTCGGCTTTAAAAGGAGCGTAAGGCAATAGCGATGCGCCAAAAACCGCATTTAATATGATGCCCACGTGCGATAAAGTAAAGCCGAGCGAGAACGAGAATACGCCCGTCAGTAAGATGCCTAGAAGTAATTTATAAAAATATATTTTCATACGCAATCCTTAAAATTCTGCGAAATTATACGCAATAGCAGCTTAAAATTTTGATCGCAAATTTAGCGTAAGCTTTGAAATTTTTCACGTATGCTGCAGGCAACGACGCAGAGCGAATATAAAAAATAGATATATGCCGCAAGCGGGACAAAAGCGACAAATCCCGAAGCATAAACTAAAGCGACTAGCACATATGTGGCATTTGCCAGCGCAGGTATGCTATAAGTCCAAAGCTCTGGCTTTTCAAAAGGGGTGTAGATATTATTCAAATACAAAGCTAAATTTACGACAAGCAGTAGAAAAAATATATAGTTCTTTTTCATAAAAGGAAAAGCGGCGCAAACCAAGACTACTATCAAATTTAATGCGATAAGAAAACCTATGTAATTAATATCTATAAAGGCGCAAAGTAAGCCTAAAATCGCGATTAATATATCTCTTTTCATAACCGATTGCCGTCCTTTTTAATTCCTGCAATTATAATGCATAGATTTAAATTTTGACGAAAAGACGTTACCCAAAAAGAGCTTGTAAATTAGGTATTTTATGTTTTTGCGCACCTTGGCTCCCTGGAATTTCGCGAGATTATACGTCAAATTTGCTTTTAATCGGCTCAAAGCGGCAGGAAAATTTAATGAGTTAAATTTAGCCAAAATTTTGAGCGTAGTTTAAATTTACGGCTCGATTTGCAGCTCAATTTACGGCGCGGAATTTTAAAATTTAGCGGCGCGAATCGCGCCGGGTGTAGACGCAATTTGCACTGCTACTTTTATGCGAGCTTGCAATAAAGCATGAAGCAGGCTATGAGCGCGAGCAGTATCGTTACGATGACGCGGAGCTTAAAATCTACATTAAAGCTCGCGCCTAGATTTTTCAAAAGCCCGCTTAGCATAAAACCAGAGCGTTTAAATAGCGCGTATGTTAGGCACACAGACAATAAAAATGCGCCGCCGAAAAAGTAAAGCTCGTACCGTAAAAGCAAGAATCCAAATAGCAAGCACAAAGAGCCTATCACGATCATTGACGCAAAACAGGCGCAAAATGTTATGAGAAACATAAAATCCAGCTTGCAATCTATGCCCAGAATTTTGTATCTAATCATCCTAAATGCGAAATACCCGCCGAATAAAAAAGCAGGCAAGAGCTTTTGCGCAAACGTGAGAAAATAGGCAAAAATAGGCGAGCGTGGGGCGGAGACAAAATCGATTTCGATCCCAAGCTCGTTTAAAATAGTAAAAAGCATAAATCCTGCGACGCCGAAGCTTGCATAAGAGATCAAAAGCGAGATGAAAATTATCCGTATGGGGCTTTTGTCTTGGTTCACGAGCCATCTCCTTTAGATTTCCCGGATTATATAAAATTCCTGCTTTCCTCGCTATAAAATTTAGATAAAATTTTGCTTACTCGCGGTATTTGAAACGTGTGGAATTCTGATTTTACAGTTAAAATTTGGGGTTAGAATTTAGCGGCGGAATTCCGAAGCAAGAATTTTGCGGCGAGAATTCTGCAAAGCGAATTTTGCAATTAAAATTTTAAAATTTAAAATCTCGAAATTCTAAAATTCCGAAATTCCCACGGCGCGGGCAAATTTAAAATTTAAAACTCAAGCCAAATTTTAAATTTCAAACCGAGCGGAATTCTAAATTCTAAATTGAGCGGAATTCCAAATCCAAAAATTTTAGTGACTATGTCCTAAATGCCCGCCCGCGCCATTTGATCTTACTTCGCAGATGAGCTCGTCAGCGCATTCGTTTTCGCTGCTTTCAAGCTGTAGCGTCGTGTGCGTGATGCCCAGATGCTCCATTTCGTGCGATATTTCGCGCAAGATCCGCTCCGCCTCGCGCACGCTCAGCTCGCCGCTAACTACGATGTGAGCCGTGAGCGCGTTTGCGCCGCTTGTGATACTCCAGACGTGCAGGTCGTGCACCGAAAGCACGCCGTCCACGCCCCTGATCTGCGCGACGAGCCCGTCTAGGCACACGCCCTTTGGCGAGCCCTCCATCAGGATGTTTAGGCTCTCTTTTAGCACGCCCCAGCCGCTTTTTACGATGAGCGCGGCCACGAGCACGCTAGCCGCCGCGTCCGCCCAGCCCCAGCCAAAACACATCATCAGCAGTGCCGCCGTGATTGCGCCCACCGAGCCCGCAGCGTCGCCAAGTACGTGCGCATAGGCGCCGCGCATATTGACGTTTTCTCTCACGTCGCCGCCGCGCAGCATATATAGCGCCACGACGATGTTTACGGCAAGACCCAGCGTGCTGATAGCGAGCATGCCAGCGGTGGCTACTTCGGGCGGATTTTGGAATCGCCGCGCCGCCTCGATGACGATCAAAATGGCGATCGCGACGAGGGCGAGCGCGTTTATCGTCGCGGCTATAATTTCGATCCGCCTGTAGCCGAAGGTCTTTTGCAGATTGCCCTTGCGTTCGCCGAATTTAAACGCAAACAGCGAAAGCCCGAGCGCCGCAGCGTCTGAGAGCATGTGCCCGGCGTCCGAGAGCAGGGCGAGCGAGTTCGTCGCCAAGCCGCCCGCGACCTCGATGAGCATAAAAGCGGATATCATAAGGAAGGAATTTCTCAAAACGACCTTGTTTGACGCGTGCGAATGCGCGCAATGGGCGTGATTTTCGTGCATTTTGACCTCGTTTTTCGGCAAATTTTAGATACATTATACCCCAAAAAAGCGCTTAAATTTTATCTATATCGCCTTCTAGTCCGGCATCTACGCGCTTGCCTATATCTTTTAACTTGCTAAACTCTTCCACTAGCCTCGGCGCGTCGTCAAGACTGATCGCAAACGTCCAGAGATAGGTAAGCACCGAGTAGATGTGACCCGCATTTGCATGATTGCTCGAGAGTAAAAATATCGCCAAGCTAAAAATCGCCGCCGCACTCGCGCCGATGATAAAAAAACTCATTGCCTCTCTGTTTGAAATGCGGATACGAAGCTTTGAAAGTACGTCGTAGTGGCGATTTAGCGTGTATTCGTCGCCTACGCTTATGCGTTCTGCTTCGCGTTCCAGCTGGTTGTTTAGCTTTAGATACAAGCGGTCGTTTTTGGCGATGTATTTGGGTAGCAAAACTCCAAAAACCGCGAGCAGGGCCAAAACTGCCAAACCCGCGTAGAACTCGATAAATAAAAGCATGATCGCCGAGCCGAAAATCGAAACAACCGAGGTGAAAAATACGGGAAAGTGCTGCTCGAAAAAATCCACGAATTCGCGAGATAAATTTGCCCTTGCGATTACGGCGCTTTCGTCTTTTGCGGCTCTTTTTTCGTTCATTATCACGCTTACGGCAAGCCCCGCGTATATCCTAGTAAATACCTGCGTATCCACGCGCCGTCTAATCGAGCCTAGCCCTCAGCCCACGAACACCATGCACGAGTAGCTAAGCGCCAAAAGCGTATCGCCCGCTACGATGGCGTTTATGGCGATGCCGGCTAGTACGGGGTAGACGAGAAATAGCCCGTTTTCCGCCAAAACCAGGCTAAACGTCAAGAACAGCTTTTTAAAATTTTTCTTTGCAATGAGCGTTAGCGTCTTAAATGCGCTATTTTGCATAAAATTCCTTTGTTTAAAATCGCGCGGATTTTAGCTGATTTTAAAATTTGCGTCAAATTTTTCGGAATTTTTGCTGTAACTCTTGACATTACAACAAAATTTGATTATACTTCGCTCATAGGTTGTAAGTTATAGCATTACAACAAAAATTTCTAAGGAGAAAAAGATGTCAAACTACAAGATCGTTTCAACGAAAAGCGAACCGAGAGTCGAGCTAAAAGAAGCTCTAGGCTTAAGCGGCTGCGAGCTTTCTATCAACGAGCTTCCCGCAAACGCGAGCGTGCCGTTCGTGCATTCGCACAAGCAAAACGAGGAGCTTTACTTGGTGCTAAAAGGCGGCGGTACGCTTTTTATAGACGGCGAGGAGAAGGCAGTCGGTGAGGGCGACGCGATCCGCATCGATCCGGACGGCAAAAGGTGCTTCAAGGCGGGCGCGCAGGGGATGAAGTTTATCTGTATCCAGACCAAACGCGGCAGCCTGGAGCAGTACACGATGGACGATGGAGTGGTAAACGACGATGTAAAGCCAAGCTGGCTGTAAAATTTCGCAAGACAAGTATGTGGCAAAGCGCGGGTGTAAATTTTAAACCGTGCGGCGGGCAAGACGCGCCCTGCGGGGCGGGCGCAGCGGTTATGCGATCAAATAAATCAAATTTAAAGGAGAAACAATGAAAGTAGCAATCATAGGTGCAAACGGAAAATCGGGTTCAAATTTGGTGCAAGAGGCCCTAAAACAAGGCTACGACGTTACGGCGATCGTGCGAAACAAAGAGTATAAAAATAGCGATATAAAGGTCGCCTACAAAGATATTTTTGAGCTAGCAAGGCCCGATCTAGCGGGCTTTGACGCCGTTATCAGCGCATTTGGCGCCTTTACTGACGCGACCTTTCCTCTATACAAAAAGGTAGCAGTTCATCTTGCAAATTTGCTAAGCGGTAGCAGCACGAGGCTAATCATCGTAGGCGGCGCCGGCACGCTGCTTGTGGACGACAAAGGTACTATGGCTATGGATACGCCGGGCTTCCCGCCTGAGTATATGGGCGTGGCAAGGGCGGCTGCGGAGTCGTTTTTTGAGCTAAAAACCAAATCTGACGTGCCCTGGACATACGTCTCGCCTGCCGGAGACTACGACGCAGATGGCGCTCGCACCGGCAAATACGTGCTCGGTAACGATCACGTCATACTAAACTCGCAAAACGAGAGCTACATCAGCTACGCCGATCTTGCGATCGCGATCATTGACGAGCTAAAAAATAGAAATTTCGTGCAAAAGCGCTTTACCGCAGTCGGCGAGAGAGCGTGAGCTTAAAATTTTGCGTAATTTAGCTAAAATAACGCCGCACGAAATCAACATGCGGTTTTAAATTTAAATCAAGGCTGGTTATGCAAGTAGGTATCAAATTTTCACTCGCGGTTCACATCATGCTTTGCGTTGCGTATTTTCGCGAGGAGAAGGTCACGGGCGATTTCGTCGCCGCAAGCTCGGGGATAAACCCCGCCATCGCGCGCAAGCTGATCTCGCAGCTAAGAAACGCAGCCTTGGTACTCACGACCGCGGGTGTGGGCGGCATCACGCTGGCTCGCGACGCGCGGCTCATCACGCTTTTAGACATTTACGAGGCGGTGAGCGAGGAGGGCGCGATGTTTCGCCTGCACAAAGGCTCGCCTAGCGCCTGCCCCGTGGGCGGCAAGATCGAGGCGGTACTCGCGCCGCGATTTGCTCGTATTCAGAATGATTTTAAAAGATCCTTATCAAGCGTGAGCTTGGCGGATCTGCTGCACGATCTAGGATAGAGCTATTAAAATTTTAAATACGCATTTATATTCTAAATTTGCTCGAATTTCAAGGCTTGCGGGCTAAATTTATATAAAAATTTACCCGCCCGCCATGTTAAAATTTCGATTTAATTTAATCTGGGCTATAATGCGCTCGAAAATAGCAAAATGACGTTTTGTTAAAGGGGAGGAAAATTTTGAAAGACTTCAAACTTCGGTTTATTTACGCTATCTGCGCTGTGGTCGTATGTGCACTGTATCTGCTAGCCGAAAGATCTGGTTTTACGGAGCGCAAACGAACTAATTTTACCGTTACTTCAGATACAAATGTCTCCAAGTGCCCGGTCTTAGCAAATACGTAACTCAAGAAGAGGTTGAAAGTTTTGCGTTTCGCTACTGGGATATAGATTATAATTCAAATCCAAAAAACGTATTTAAAGAACCCGCCATTGACGTAGAGCTAAAAAGACTTTTAAAAAGCAAGCAAACTGATGAAATTTTAAAATTTATGAAAGATAACAATCTAACCGTCGAGCATACTATGCACGGAGGGGTAACGCCAGTGATGTATTCTAGCTTTTGGAATGATACAAATACCACTCAAGAGCTTATAAAGCTAGGTGCGGATATACATAAAAAAGACGAATACAAGCTATCCGCTATGGCTTATGCGATAGAAAATAATGCTACTAAAACGGTAAGACTGCTTTTAGACAACGGCGTTAAATTTGAGGAGGCGGAAGTCGTTAGAAACAGACTGCTTCCGCCGAATTATAACCATATAAAATCCCTACAAATAAGTGATGACGGAAATTTTACGTTGATTTATGAGACCGACTACCCTATGATTAGTATAGGAGAGCCGAATTATTTCTTTTCATATCTTACGAATACGAATATGTATGAGATAGCAAAGATGGCATTAGAAAGCGGCTACAAGCCATATATTTGGAAATTTAAAAACTCTACGGTAGGTCTAAGGTACGGAAACGATATTAAAAAGGTCGTGCCTGAAGGAATATTAAATGATAAAGCGGAACCGACGGACGGATTTGATATTACCGAATATGATTTTTCATTGTATGATACATTTCCGGGCACTCCAAATTACGAACCGATTTTAAAGCTGCTTATGCAGTATAACGTAGGTGGACAACCGAGTCCGGAATTTCTAAAACGAAAATATGATGATTGTCATAGAAACTATATATATAGTTTGGATAGTTATTATAAAATAAACTACGATGCAACTTATTATATACCTAAAAGTGAAATTTCGCTTATAACGACGGTATATCGCAAATATTGCAAAGATAGAAATTCTACATTTAAAGATGTTTATGAATATACGAAATTTGCAAGCAAGTTAAATGAAATGGAAGCGGTATCCATCCATATGTATACCAGAGATAAAGACGGTCGTAAGCTTGATCGGCCGTATAAAGATAATTTAAAAAAGCTGGATAAATATATAGATGAGATCTCATCCGATGAGATAAAAAATGCAATAAAAGAATTTTATGAAAACTAATCCCTCAAGCTACAATTTTATCTTCCTAACTTCCAGCTCGCCGCCAAAAAAGTTCACATAGTAAAGCAGGTCTTTTTCGACCTCAAGCCCCGCCAGATAACGCAGAGCGAGGTTTGCCTCAAAGCTTGCCGCAAACATCACGATCGCAGCCGTTATGCCCGCAGCCGTCGCGTTTAGGCTCGGGAAAAATTTAAAATCCGCATTCTGCACGAAGCAGACTTGACACTGCCAGCTGTCCACCGACGCAAACACCCACGGCACGCCTATTTGCTTAGCAAATGCATCGATCTGCGCACGCGTGGCGAGATTGTCGGTCGCATCCAAAATCAGATCAAATTTCTCGCCCGAGCCTATCGCGCTAGCGAAAAATTCCTCCGCGCGACTCTTATGCACCTCCACGCTCACGCCGTCGTAGCGAGCCTCCGTGCGGCTTTTAAAAACATCCGCTTTAAATTTGCCCTCGTCTGCAAGCGTGAATAAAATTTGTCTGTGGATGTTATGAAGCGCCACCGTGTCGAAATCCACGACGCTGATCCGCCCGATGCCGCTTGCGCCGAGCGCGTAAGAAAGGCTGCTTCCAAGCCCGCCCGCGCCGATGATCAGGATGCGCTTGTCCGCAAGCGCGCGCTGCGTCTGCTCGCCCCAAAGCTGAATCTGCCTGTGAAAGTAGTTCATAAAAGCCCCCTGCTAACTAGATTTTTGCGGAATTTCCACAGCCCGCGCGCCGCAGCGATCTCGTCCGCGTCCACTTCGCACATCAGCACACCCTCTTCGTTTTTCAGCTCGTTTGCGATCTCGCCGCCGGGGGTCACGACGAAGCTCTCGCCGTAAAATTTAAACTCGCTCTCGCCGAATTTCGCCTCGCCGATGCGGTTGGCGCGGATGACGTAGAGCGAGTTCGTAAACGCGCGCATCTTCAAAAGCTCGCGCCAGCGCCCGCCGCTTTCGAAGGTCGAAGCGCACGGCACGAGCACGCAGCCGACGTTTTTCTGCATAAAATAGCGCCAAAATACGTCAAAATGCGCCTCGTAGCCAAAGCACACGCCGAATTTTACGCCGCCCTCGCTAAAGATCATCGGCGAAATTTTACCGATTTTGCGGCTTTTGCGGTTGGCGAAAAAGCCCTCCTCGTTCCAGTGCGGATAGTCCATCAGGATATTTTGATCGTAAAATTTCACCTCCGAGGGCGAAAATTTCGCGCAGGATTTCACCCAGATAGGCTCGTTTTCGCTCGCGCAAAAGATCTCCTCTTCGCTCGAATCTTTTTGGTTTTCGGCTTTTGAATTTGAAGCGTTCGAGTTACTCGGGATCGAAGCGCTTAAATTTAAACCGTCTGCGGAATTTGCGGCTTTGAAATTTAAAGATTTTGCGCCGCAGGAGCTTGAGCCGCCTTTGGAACTCTGCTCGTTTTTGGAATTTAAAGCGCCTTTAGAATTTGAACCATCGTTGGAATTTAAATCGCTCTTGAAATTTAGCTCGCCCTTGCAACCGGGCTCGCTTTTAAGGCCTACGGAAATTTCGCTGCTGCAGTTCGCGCTTTTTTGAGTCGCGCCGCCGAAAATGCCCGCCTGCCTCAAAATCGCGCCGCTTGCGGCTCTGATTATCGGCGCTACGATATGCAGGTCGTATTTGGCGGCCAACCGCGCCATCAGCTCCTGTTTGTGCTCGCTCTGTTCGCAGGCGATAGAACGGGGCATCTTTTTAAGCTCGCTAAAGAAGGAATTTAGCTCATATTCGCCCAGCAGCACGATCCGCGCGCCGTTGTCTTTGGCGACCTTCATATAGTAATCGATCCGATTTTCGCTCATCGAAAGCGTCGGTAGTTGCAAAACGCATACGTTTATCATCGTCGCCTCCTAAGCCTGCTCGGGTGCGTTTATTTCGGCAACCTCGAGTTTGGCGTTTTCTAAAATTTCCTTCGCTTCCTTTAGCAGCGCGACGCCCTGCTTATACAGCTTCACGCTCTCTTCCAAGCTTAGATCCTTGTCGTTTAGGCTTTTTAAAAGCGCATTAATTTTTTCCATTTTTTCCTCAAAACTCATCCAAAATCCTTTTTATGATGTAATCAAATTTTTCTATCTCGACCAAAAACGCGTCGTGTCCGTAGTCGCTGTCGATCTGCGCGTAGCTCGCGCGATCCTTTTTGCCCAGATCGCTCATCGCATCGTAAATTTCTTTCATTAGCCCCGGCGGAAAGAGCACGTCGCCTTTGAAAGAGATGAGGTGCAGGCGCGATCTGATCTGCGCGCAGGCGTTTTTGAGATTGCCGTAGTGGCGCGTGCAATCAAATATATTCATCATCTTGGCGATGTAGAGATAGCACAGTGGATCAAACCTGCGCGCGAAATTTTCGCCGTTGTATTCAAGGTAACGATCGACTTGAAAGCGCCCGTTAATCTCGTAAAGACCGTCGGTTTCGACGTAGTTGCGCCCGAATTTATCCTGCATCGAGCTTGGGCTTAAAAAACTTATATGCCCCGCCATGCGCCCCACCGCCATGCCGTCAAGTCCGTGCTCGGCGATCAGATTTTTATCGTAGTTGCCGTTTTTGAAATTTGGGTCGCGCAAGATGGCCTCGGTTGCGATCTTATTAAACGCGATCGCCCAAGGCTGTGTAGCGTAAGTGCTTGCGAGTACGAAAATTTCATCCGCAAATTCCGGATATTCGATCGCATAGCACAGTGCCTGCATGCCGCCCAGGCTGCCGCCGATAACGGCGCGGGCGCGGGCGATGCCGAGGCACTTTAAAAGCATCATCTGCGCGCGCACGACGTCCGAGACGACCACTACCGGAAAGCGCAAGCGGTACTCGCGGCCGCTGCTTTCATCGACGTCGAGCGGGCATGTCGAGCCGAAAGGCGAAGCCAGGATATTTATGCAGATGACGAAAAATTTCGTCGTATCGACCGCTTTATGATCGCCGATGAGCCCGTCCCACCAGCCGGGCTTAACGTCGCCCTCGTAAAGTCCCGCGGCGTGCGCGGAGCCCGTTAAGGCGTGGCAGATGACGATGACGTTGGATTTATCAGAATTTAGCTCGCCGTAGGTTTCATAGGCGAGCTTGAAATTGGAAAAGACGCGGCCGCTCTCCAGATAGAGCGGCTCGTCGAAATTTTGAATTTTGCTTTGAAGGATCACTGATTTACTCGGTAATTCGGCGCTTCCTGCGTGATGATGACGTCGTGGACGTGGCTTTCTTTAAGACCTGCACTCGTGATCTCGACGAATTCAGCCTTTTGCTGAAAGGTCGCGATATCCTTGCTGCCGCAGTATCCCATCGAACTTCGCAAGCCGCCTAGCAGCTGAAAGATCACGTCTTTTAGCATGCCCGCGTAAGGTACGCGCCCCTCGACGCCCTCGGGTACGAGCTTTTCTTTTGCGGTACCGTCTTGAAAGTAGCGATCCGAGCTTCCCTTCTGCATCGCCGCAAGAGATCCCATACCGCGGTAGGTTTTGTATTGGCGCCCCTGAAACGTAATGAGCTCGCCCGGGGTTTCGTAGCAGCCTGCTAGCAAGCTTCCCATCATCACCGAGCTTGCGCCCGCGGCTAGGGCTTTGGCGATGTCGCCCGAGTATTTGATGCCGCCGTCTGCGATGATCGGAATTCCAAATTTAGCCGCCTCGATCGCACAATCGTTGATCGCGGTAAACTGCGGCACGCCCACGCCAGCTACGATGCGCGTAGTGCAGATCGAGCCCGGGCCGATACCTACTTTAATCGCGTCCGCTCCTGCGTTTGCGATATCTTTTATGCTGGCGGGGTTTGCGACGTTTCCGACTACTACATCCACGTCAAAATTTCGCTTCAGCTCCTTAAGCGTGTCGATAATGCCTTTGGAGTGTCCGTGCGCAGAATCCATCACAAGCGCATCTACGCCCGCTTTGACGAGAGCTTCGGCTCTTTGTAGATGGCCTACGCCAATCGCCGCGGCGACGCGAAGGCGGCCGAATTTGTCTTTATTGGCGCTTGGATATTCGATACGCTTTTTAAGGTCTTTAATCGTAATAAGCCCTTCTAAATGGCCGTTTGCGTCGATTATCGGAAGCTTTTCTACCTTATTGTTTCTAAAAATTTTCTCCGCATCATCAAGCGTGCAGCCTTTCGGAGCGGTAATTAGCGGAGCTTTGGTCATCTTCTCGCCCACAAGCGCGGCGGTGTCGGTTTCAAAGCGCAGGTCGCGATTAGTTAAAATCCCAATCAGCACGCCGTTGTCGTCGATAACGGGAATGCCGCTGATGTGATACTCGCTCATCAGATCGAGAGCGTCTTTGATCGTGGCGTCCGCCTTGATCGAGATAGGATCGATGATGACGCCGCTTTCGCTCTTTTTTACGCGGCGAACCATCTTGGCTTGGGAGTCCTCGTCCATATTTTTATGGATAACGCCGATGCCGCCTAGGCGTGCCATCATTATCGCGGTGCGGTACTCGGTGACCGTATCCATCGCAGCACTCACAAGAGGGGTATTTAGCGTGATATTCTTTGTAAAACTCGTGCTGATATCGACCTCTTTGGGTAAAATTTCAGAGTATTGCGGTACCAACAAAACATCCTCGAAGGTCAGAGCCTTTTTGACGATCTTCATACTTATCCTTTCACGATTTTTTCTAAACTCAAGCCGCCGTCCAGCACCGTTTGTTCGTCGTAGGCGCGCCCGATGAGCTGCGCGCTGATATTAAGAGCCTCTTTGTTTTTCGCTACCGGCACGGAGATCGCGGGAAGCCCCGCTAAATTTACGCCGATCGTGTAGATGTCGCTAAGATACGCGCGAAGCGGATCGCTAAGCTCGCCGAATTTATATGCCACACCCGGCGCAATCGGCATAAAGATCAAATCGGCGTCTTTTAAAATTTCCTCATATTCGCTTTTGATGAATGCCCTTGCTTTCTGCGCTTTGATGTAATACGCGTCATAGTAGCCGCTGCTTAGCACGAAGGTGCCTAGAAGCATGCGGCGCTTGACCTCGTCGCCGAAGCCCTCGCCGCGGGTGTTGGCGTAGAGCTCTTTTAAATTTAGAGCCTTCGCGCGGTTTCCGTAGCGCACGCCGTCGTAGCGGCTTAAATTTGCGCTAGCCTCGGCGGTGGCGATGATGTAGTAGGTCGCGATGTCGTATTTGGAGCTACAAAGATCGCGGTAAACGATCTCGTGCCCGAATGATTTTAGCTTTTCTATAGTTAAATTTAAAGCCTCTTTGACCTGCTGCGAGGCTTCGTCAATATAATTTTTTATAACGGCGATCTTAAGCTTGCGATCGGCGTTTAGCTTATCCGCGGTGCTTTCGTAAGCGCCCGCGTAGCTCGTGCTGTCCATCTCGTCGCGACCTGCGATGATGTCGTATAAAATCGCCGCATCCTCTACGCTGCGCGTGATCGGTCCTATCTGATCGAGGCTGCTCGAATACGCCGCGAGCCCGTAGCGGCTGACCCTGCCGTAGCTCGGCTTAAAGCCTACGCAGCCGCAAAATGCCGCCGGCTGGCGGATCGAGCCGCCCGTATCGCTTCCGAGTGCGGCTACGGCGATATTTGCCGCTACGGCAGCCGCGCTTCCGCCGCTACTGCCGCCGGGCACGCGCGAGTGATCGGTTGGATTTAGAGTTTTGCCGTAGAATGAGCTTTCAGTCGTGCTTCCCATCGCAAACTCATCCATATTCGTCCGCCCAAATGGCGCCAAACCGCGTTCGCGTAGCTTTTTGATCACCGTCGCGTCGTATGGCGCAACGTAGCCTTGCAAAATTTTGCTCGCCGAGGTGACGCTCCAATCTTTTACCTGAATGTTATCTTTGATCGCGATCGGCACGCCCTCGCCGCTGACGTTTAGAGCCTCGCCCGTAAGCTGCTCGACGTAGGCGCCGAGCTCTTTGGTTTTTAAAATTTTATCCTTTAGCTCCGCTCTAAGCGCCGAAATTTCATCCGCGCTCAGCTTTAGAGCCTCTTTCAAACTTATCATCTGCCATCCTTAAATTTATTCACAAAATAGATCCCCACGCCCGTCGCTACGCAGATCAGCGCGATCGTAAAAAATACGAAGCCGAGACTTATGGGGCTAGCGAGCATGCATGACCTTTGCGCAGCGCGGGCAGAGCTCATCCGGCTCTTTTGCGTTAAATTTCCAGCATCTCGGGCATTTGTGTTTAGAGGATTTTACGAGGCGGAAAATTTCGTCGTTTATCTTAAATTCCGCCAGAGCCTCCTCGCTTTGCAGAGTGTCCACGTCGCTTACCATGAACCAATCCGCCACGCCCAGGATGTCGTTTGATAAAATTTCGTTCGAGCTCGTTTCTAAAACCAGCTCAAGCGTCGATTTGATGATCTTGTCCTTTTTCAGCGCGTCGATAAGCTCGAAAAATTTCTCCCTCGATTTGATTAAAATTTCGTCAAATTCTAGAAAATCGTCAAATTCTATCGGCTTGTAAATCAAGTCGAAAGCGTCTTCCTTGCCCTCTTTGATGATACTCGGCGCAAACTGCATCACTTCGTCGATCGTGTAGGTTAGCGTAGGCGCGATTAGAGGCAGTAGCGCTCGCGTGATCAGCGCGATCGCGCTTTGCGCGCTTCTGCGGCGCGGCTCGTCGGGTGCGTCGCAGTAGAGCCTATCTTTGCAGATATCAAGATAAATTCCGCTCAGATCGGCGCTTAAGAAATTTAGCAAGGCGTTGAAGCCCTTTGAAAAATCGTAGTTTCTAAACGCCGCTTCCGCGCTCGCAAAGGCGTTTGCCGCGCGCGTTAGGATCCAGCGGTCAAGCCGCGTAAAATTGCTCGTCTCGATCTCATTTAAATCACTGGTGCTTGCGAGCATAAATCTTATAGTATTTCGGATCTTGCGGTACTGCTCACTTACCTGCTTAAGGATATTGTCGCTGATCTTCAGATCGGTCGAGTAATCGCTCATCGCGACCCAAAGGCGTAAAATTTCCACGCCGTGGCTCTTTGCGACCTCTTGCGGATAGACGACGTTTCCGACTGATTTACTCATCTTTTGGCCCTTCTCATCGACGGTAAATCCGTGCGTGAGGATGCTCTTGTACGGCGCGCATTCGTTAATCGCGCAGCTTAGAAGCAGTGAGCTTTGAAACCAGCCGCGGTGTTGGTCGCTGCCCTCAAGATACATATCCGCGGGGAATTTGCCTGCATCGTAGGCGCCGCTTTGTAGCACCGCTTTCCACGTCGAGCCGCTATCGAACCAAACGTCTAAGATATCCATCACCTTTTCTAAATTTTCGGGCTTATAGCCGCTGTCCTGCGGCAAGAGCTCCGAAATTTCCATCTGCCACCAAGCATCCGCGCCTTTGGCTTTAAAAATCTCGTAGATATTATTTAAAATTTTTTCATCAAAGATCGGCTCTTTGGTGCTTTTGTCGCGGAAAAACGCGATCGGCACGCCCCAATCTCTCTGGCGTGAGATACACCAATCAGGGCGGTTCTCTATCATCGAGCTTAGGCGGTTGATGCCGCTTTGCGGATAAAATTTAACCTTTTCGATCTCTTCAAGGGCTACTTGGCGCAGCGTCTTGCCGCTGAGTTTAGGCTCGTCCATAGCGATAAACCACTGCTTCGTCGCGCGGTAGATCACCGGCTTGTGCGTGCGCCAGCAGTGCGGATAGGAGTGGACGAATTTACCGGATTTGATAAGCGCGGGACCTAGGATCTGTAAAATTCTCTCGTTTGCTTTGAAAATATGCATCCCCACGAGCTCATCTACGACGTCTGCGCGGAAGAGTTTTTTAGTTTTAAGCGTCTCGTCGAAACAGCCGCCCTCATCCACGGGCATAATCACCTCGATGCCGTATTTAAGCCCTACGAAATAATCGTCCTCGCCGTGTCCGGGAGCCGTATGCACGAGCCCAGTGCCGCCATCCATTAAAACGTGCTCGCCGAGGATAAATTTTGAATCCCTATCGTTTAGCGGATTGATTGCGTTTAAGCCCTCAAGCTCGGTAGCCTTAAATTCTTTTACGATCTCGCCCTTGGTGATGCCCAGGCTTACGAGGCTTTCGACCAGAGGTTTAGCAAGGATCAAATTTTCGCTCGTCAGCGCGTAAATTTCATTCGGGTTCAAAGATATTGCGCCGTTTGCAGGTAGCGTCCAAGGCGTGGTCGTCCAGATGACCGCTTTAGCGCCTTTCGCGCCGATTTTAGCGTTTGCTTCACCGCTTAGATCGAACGCCACGAAGATCGAGTAGTCCTCTTTGTCTTTGTACTCGACCTCGGCTTCTGCGAGCGCGCTTTTTGCCGCCCAGCTCCAAAACACGGGCTTACTTCGCTCGATCAGAATTCCTTTTTTCGCGATCTGACAGAGCGCTTTGTAAATTTCAGCCTCAAACTCAAATTTTAGCGTCAGATACGGATCGTCCCAGTCGCCCAAAATCCCCATATCTTTAAATTCATTGCGCTGCACGTCGATAAACTCTTTGGCGTGCTGTCTGCAAAGCTCGCGGATCTGCACTTTTGAAAGCGATTTTTTCTTATCTCCGAGCTTAATCTCTACTTGCTGCTCGATCGGCAGGCCGTGGCAGTCCCAGCCCGGCACGTAGCGGATCTCCTCGCCGAAGAAATAATGGGTTTTGGTGATGATGTCTTTTAAAATTTTATTCAGCGCGTGGCCGATGTGGAGGTGTCCGTTAGCGTACGGCGGGCCGTCGTGGATATTAAAGCTAACGCTTGCGCCCTTGCGTTTAGCCTTCATCTTTTCGTAAATTTTACGCTGCTCGTACCATGCCTTAAACCGCGCAGGTTCGTTTTGCGGCAGTGCGCCTCGCATCGCAAAATCCGTAGTAGGAAGAAAGAGAGTATCTTTGTAGTCCATATTTGTACCTTTTCGTGTCTTAAAAAATTTGTGAAGTTTATCCAAAACGCCATTAAAAAGCTCTGAAAGAGCAGTCTGCGTTTATGCTATAATGTGCGAAAATTTAATGAGGGTCTTTATGAAAAATATCATCCTTGTAATCGGCGAGGAGATCCGCTACGACGCGGCTTTGATGAGCTATATATCTCGCAGCTACGAACGAGTTTTTGGGCGGATGGACGATCTGAAATTCTTAAGCGAAAACGATAAGGTTTTGCCCTTCGTGCTTGAAAAGATGATCGATTCGTACGATTTTATCACGATCTTTGCGGCAAACTCCGCCTACGCGGTCGTCGGTAAAATTTTATCGACGCTCTCTTTCGATTCGCTTGAGCTAAAAAACGGAGAAACCCTAGCGCCCTCGATGGCGCGCACGGTGGCGAAAAATAGCTTCCTGCTAAACGTCAGAGGCTGCTCGGTAAACGTGATCAAAGCACTTTGCTTGCAGAGCCTGCCGCCGATCCTTCAAGACGCGCCGAATGCGGGCGAGAGCTTTTATCTATTCGATTGCGAATACGAAAGCGTAAAGCAGCGCCTAGAAAGCCTTGCGATCAGTTATAAAATTTCGCTTACGATCAGTAGGCCCTGCTCCTTTTTGCTGTTAGTGCGCGCCAGTGCGATGAAATTCGGAGCGCTGGACGCGTTTTTGCAAAGCGTCGGCAAGTATTATGAGAGCTGCTACATCGAAGGCGGCGATTTTATGGGCTTCGTGGTGGATAGACTGCGCGAAATAGGCGCTAAGATCACCTTTGCCGAAAGTTGCACCGCAGGGCTCATCGCTGCAAAATTCGGCGCGGTCGCGGGTGTAAGCGACGTTTTTGACGGTTCGCTCGTAAGCTACGCCAACGAGATAAAAAATCTCTGGCTCAACGTATGCGAAGATACGCTCGCGCGCTACGGCGCGGTCAGCGCGCAGACCGTGGGCGAGATGCTGGAGGGCGCGCTACAAAGCAGCGGGGCGAGCTTCGCTCTTGCGGTAAGCGGTATCGCGGGCCCCGGCGGCGGAAGCGCGCAAAAGCCCGTAGGGACGGTCTTTATCGGCGCGAAGGAGCAGGGCGGCAAACAGATCGTCGGGGAATTTCATCTAAAAGGCGATCGAAACTACATCCGCGAACAAAGCGCCGATATCGCTATCTGCTTGCTTTTGAAGCTTAGAAGCGATCTGTTTTTCGGGCGGCTTCCGAGCGCGATTGCGAGAGATGAAATTTAAAGGAGCGGATTTTGAAAAGACGAATTTTGAAAGGGTGCGGACGCGATTTAGCGCATAATTTTATCCGAGCTAGCGGCGAGCGGGACTTTGAGCGAGAGCGAAATTTCGTTTCGGTCGGCGGTGCGCGAAATTTTATTTCGACGCAGGGCGGGCAGAATTTTACTCGGGCTAGCGACGGGCGAAATTTTATCTCAGAGGGTCGCGCTAGAAATTTTAGTTTTATAAACGATTTTAGCTTTTTAAACGCGGCACGAAATTTTACTTTGGCGATAGCCGCGATATGTATTTTAGGCGGCTGCGACGGCGGATCGGACGCGCAAAATCGCGAGCAAAGTGCGCGCTCGGAGCAGAATTTTAGCGCGGGTAATCAAGGGCAAAATTCCGCTCAAAACTCCGTGCCGCAGGGCCTTGAGAGCAAGCAAAAATCCGATCTGAACTCCACGATAGACGAGCTTGCAAACGATGCTAAAGTTTTTGGCGAGGCCTTGCAAAATTTGCAGAAAAAAGCGCCCGAAGTCTTGAACGATTTCGCCGCTCGCAACGCGGATAGGATAGAGGATCTGCTAAAGCAGGGCGAGGCGGCGGTGCGCGAGGCGGGCAAAAACCTTGATCAGATGGGGCAGAGCCTGCAAGGCATCATCAAGGACGCTAATGAAAGCCTAGGCAAGGTCTTGGAGGGCTTTGGCGTGCAGCCTAGACATGAGCCGCGCGGCGGGCGCTCGCAGGAGCGCGACGATAATTCTGGGCTTGAAGAGGCGACCGATAGGCAAAGTTTTAGAATTTAAGCGGCGCTAAATTTTACTCAAATTTTTCGTTGCGACCGCTACCTGCGAGGAAGCGGCGAGCCTCCAAAAGAGCGCGACAGACGCTTGGATCAGAGAGACGACACCGGCGGACAAAGCTTTAGAATTTAAGCGCGGCTAAATTTCGCTTAAATTTGTTTGTTGTGGCGAATGCTCGCAGAGAAACGATGCTAAATTTTATTAAATTTACTCGGCGCGGCGGTTTCGTTAAAATTTTACTCGCGCGAGCTTCCGCAATGGTGCGATGAACACTTACAAAAAAGTAGTAAATCTTTGCAAAACGCGACGAGTGCCCCGAGGGCGAGCATTTCTAAAATAAAGCGCGAGTAGTGGATGAAGTTTGGAATTCAAAGCTCCGCTCTTTGAAGTTGCTGTAAAGATAAGCAGGCAGCGGCTGGTAAAGCTTTAGAATTTAAGGCTGCTTGCGATAAAACGAGAAAAATTTTACGAAGTAGAGCTATAATGCACTCCGCAATTTCAAATTTAAAGGATAGAAATGAAAACTCTCATTATTTTGGCTCATCCAAATATTGCAAACTCGCTCGTAAACCGCCACTGGAGGGATGCCGTGCTAGCCCATCCTGATAAGTTCGAGCTTCACGATCTTTACGCGCTTTATGCGGATTTTAAAATCGATGTGGAAAAGGAGCAAAAACTGCTCGAAAGCCACGATAAAATCGTGCTTCAGTTTCCGTTTCGTTTTTCAAACTGCACGCCGCTTCTTAAGCAGTGGTTTGAGGACGTTTTTACGCGCGGCTGGGCTTATGGCACAGAGAGCGGCGGTAAGCTTAAAGGCAAAAAATTCGCGCTTGCGATCTCGCTTGGCGCGACCGAGGCAAACTATTCTAAAAACGGCATCGTGGGCTTTAGCGTGGATGAGGTGCTAGCGCCATTTAAGGCTACGTTTAATTTCGTCGGCGCAACGACTATGCCTAATTTCGTCTCATACGGCTTTACTTACGATAAAAGCGAGCAAGCCGTAGAAAATAGCGCGAAAAATTATATAAAGTATTTAAATAAGCTTTAAATTCTTTGCTTTTCTAGCCGCCTGTTGCGCGTAAAGCTTTAAAATTTTACGTAAGTGGCGCGGCTGATTTTTTAAAATTTTCGCTCAAGAAGCTCAAATTTAATCTCAAAATTTTTAAATTTTACCCCGAAATTCCGCTCGCGCTTCGTATACGAACTCAAATAAAATTTCAAGCAAAATTATGCGTCTAAATTTGAGCCCCGCTCTTAAATTTTAAAATTTTATCAGAGATTTTTTTATACAATTACGGCTGAAATTCGGCCCAAAAAAGGAGAGGGAATGTATAAACTAAAGCATCTTCTTAGCGCGCAGGATCTGAGCCGCGAGGACATCTACGACTTCATCGGTCTGGCGCGCGAGTTTAAAGCGCTCAACCGCTCTGACGTCAAAAAATCCGACTCGCTTCGCGGCAAGACGGTCATCAACGCGTTTTTCGAAAACTCCACCCGCACCCGCACGAGCTTTGAGATCGCAGCCAAGCGCCTGGGCGCGGACAGCGTAAATTTCACCGCCGCAGACAGCAGCACGAAAAAGGGCGAGACGCTGATCGACACTATCAGAAATATGCAGGCGATGCGCACGGATATCTTCGTACTGCGCCACAGCTGCTCGGGCGCGGCGAAATTCGTCGCGGCCAACTGCGACGCATCGATCGTAAATGCGGGCGACGGGCTGAACGAGCACCCAAGCCAGGCGCTGCTGGATCTTTTTACGATCAGCGAGCACAAGGGTAGGATCGAGAATTTAAACGTCGCGATCATCGGCGATATATTCCGCTCGCGCGTGGCTAGAAGCGACATCTGGGCGATGCGAAAGCTCGGCATAAACGTGCGGCTCTTCGGCCCTCCGATGATGCTGCGCGACTGCGACGCGTTCGGCTGCCCGATATGCAAAAGCGTAGAGGAGGCGATCGAGGGCGCCGACGTCATCATCATGCTTAGAATCCAGCTTGAGCGGCAAGACGGTGAGCCGAGCTTCCCGAGCGTGCGCGAGTACTCGAAATTTTTCGGACTTACCGCTAAGCGGATGCAAGCTGCGAAAGAGGGCGTCATGATAATGCACCCGGGCCCGATCAATCGCGGCGTGGAGATCAACTCCGACGTAGCCGACGATCCGCGCTATAGCTGCGTTTTAGATCAGGTAGAAAACGGCGAGGCGATGCGAATGGCGATACTTCATACGATAAATTTAAACAGGAGCGCACGATGAAAATTTTAATAAAAAACGGCACGATCGTTAATCATAACGGCAGCGAGGAAGCGAACGTCCTGATCGAAGGCGATAAAATTTCAAAGATCACGCGCGAGTGTCTCGCCGCAGACCGCGTAATAGACGCTGCGGACAAGCTCGTGATGCCGGGGCTCATCGATATGCACGTGCATTTTAGAGATCCCGGGCTCGAATACAAAGACGACGTCATCAGCGGCAGCGAAACTGCGGTCGCAGGCGGCGTGACGACTTGCCTCCCGATGGCAAATACCAAGCCCGTGAACGATAACTCCAGTATCACGCGCGCGATGATCGCCAAGGCCAAACAGCGCGGGCTTATCGATCTGCTACCGATAGGCGCGATCTCGCAGGACTGCAAGGGCGCAAAGATCGTCGAGATGGGCGATATGCTGGAAGCGGGCTGCGTGGCTTTCAGCGATGACGGGCTGCCCGTGACCGACAGCTCCGTGATGCGACAGGCGCTCGAATACTCCGCGCACTTCGGCTCATTCGTGATAAATCACAGCGAGGATTGCTCGCTTTGCCACGGCGGCGTGATGAACGAGGGCAAGATAAGCGCGATCCTCGGTCTAAAGGGGATGGCGAGCGAAAAAGAGGAGATTATGATCGCGCGCGATCTGCTGCTTGCCAAAAAGACGGGCGGGCACATCCACGTCGCGCACGTAAGCTCGGCGTGGTCGCTCAAGCTCATTGAGCAGGCTAAGCGCGAGGGTATCCGCGTCACCTGCGAGGCTACGCCGCATCACTTCACCTTTGACGAGCGCGAGCTGATGGGATACGATACGAATTTTAAAATGTCGCCGCCGCTTCGCACCCAAAGCGACGTGCAGGCGATCAGAGAGGCGCTCAAAAGCGGTCTGATTGACGCCATCGTGACCGATCACGCTCCGCATAACACCGACGATAAATTTGTAGAATTCGACCATGCGCCGTTTGGAATTTTGGGGCTTCAAACCCTCGTGCCGCTTACGCTTCGGCTCGTAAACGAGGGCGTCATCAGCCTTGAAGACATGGTGCGCCTCTGCTCGTTTAACCCGGCTAAAATTCTAAATTTAAAGGACAAGGGCGAGATCAAAGAGGGCTTTTTGGCCGACGTCGCGATCATCGATCCGCAGATTTCCTACGTTTACGACGAGGCGCTAAATAAGTCCAAATCGCGCAACTCGCCGCTTTTCGGCAAGCAGCTTACGGGCGCTGCGGTATGCACGATCAAAAGCGGCCGCGTGGTCTATGAGTTTCCAAACGTCGTAGCGTAGGGCGCTCGCGGCGTAGGACTTGCGATCGGCGGCTTGCGGATGAGCGGCATTTGTAGCATAAACGGAGCGATTGCTTTATTTTCAATTTACGCTAGTTTGGGTATAACGGCTTACTTTTAAAATTTTGCGGTGCGATTGGTTCATTTTAAATTTGGCGGCAGCGTAGGCGCGGCGACTTGTCTTTAAAACATAGCGCGAGCGCGGTTGAAATTTTTTTAAAGCGGTTTGTCGTTTTTAAAGTGCGCGTAAATTTAACCCGCATCGCCTTGCTCATGCCGCTCGTAGATTTCGGCTTCGGAATTTTACCGACGTATGCGGCATTTGTAAATTTATAACGGCGCCTTTTTCGATATGGTCGCTGCTTTTAAATTTATGTTCGCGGCGGTTGGGAATTCTATCTTTGCGTAGACTTGTTTTTGCTTCATGCGTAAATTTTATCGTGATTAAATTTGTCGCTAAGGCGCAAAATTTTAAAATTTTGCCGCCGCTAGCTTTTGGCGCGGAGCATAAATAATCCGCCGCATAAACGGGAGCGATCTAAATTTAAAGGATATCTATGAACGGCGAAATATATCTCTCGTGCGCGCTGTGCGTCGCGCTAAAATCAGCTCTGCGCGGCAATCCTAAGCCGCTGCCGCAAGATCAAAAATATATAAAATTTTTAAATTTTGAGTTTGCAAAGGAGCATTTCCGCACCGCAGAGGGCGCAAGCCGCGCAGCGCATGGCAGCGTAAACGACGCAAGTAAAGCTACGGAGCAAAAAGATGCGTACGGTGCAGTACAGAGCAGTGCGATGGACAAAACTGCCGAGAGCGATGAGGTAGCGGAGCAAAAGCGCACGAACAGAAAAGAAGCGGCAAATGAAAAAGCGGCGAGAAAAAAAGGCGCCGACGAAAGCACGGACTTGCCACTTTTGCAAAAAGCGCGCAAATTTTTTACTGAGCAAGTCGCGCAAAAAGAGTGCGAGGACGAGCCGATCTCCGCACGGCAGCGTTGGATAGAGCAGTGCCTAAAGCTCGGTCTGAAGGACGCGGGGCTTAGTATTCCAACTTTCGTAAAAAATAGAGCGCTTTTGGGCTTTTCGGGGATGAGCGTAAACGGCATCGTTTGCCGCTTTGAGGACTTTAACGGCGTTTTTACGCCTGATTGGAAATACGATCGCAACAAAAAGGCTTGGCGCGTGAAATACGTCGAGCGCCTTTGGTGCGGGATGCCGCGGGATGCGCTAAACGCGCGCGATAACAGCGCAGAATTCGGGAATGTTTTAGTGCAAATTAGGGATTTTGCGAGCAAGATAGGCTGCGAAAACTTTGAGCAGACGTTTGATAATGCGCTTAAGACGCTGCGGGGCGAAGTCGCTGTAGGCGAGTATTACGCCGTTTCGTTTGCAGCGCTGCCGCAGCCGAGCTTGAGGGCGTTTGCCGCGGCGGGGATCGCCGATGTATTCGGTGCGATGGGCTCTTGGGACGATGAGCCGCCGTCTATGGCGCAAGAAATGGGGCTCGGGGGCGAATACGACCGCCTCTCGGACGAGCTCTTGGCGCAGAAAAGCTTAGCGATTTTGTTTGCGATAAATGGCTGGTAGGGCTTTGGCGCAAGAGCTAGAAAACACGCTAAGCCTCTATTGTCGCGGGCCTATCAAATGCCGTTACGCTCGGCAGTTCGCCTTTAAATTTCTCGATCTGCACCATGCTCGTGTGCGCGGTGTTGCTTTGCGATAGCTGCGAGCTGGGCACGTCCTTGGTTAGCACGTTTATGTTGCCGTGTTTGCATAGGCTTTTCTCGCCCCAGACGGCGGGGTCGTACCACGCGCCCTCGCTCACGATCACGACGTTATCTTGCGCTCGCTCGCTTACCAGCGCGCCGCAGAGGATCTCGCCTCGGTCGTTGTAGATCCTTACCACGTCGCCCGTTTTTATGCCGCGCGCCTTTGCCGTGGCGGGGCTAATGAGTGCGGGTTCGCGGTTTGCGATCTCGGCGTAGTTGCGGATGAGTGAGTTGTTTAGCTGCGAGTGGAGCCTAAATTTAGAGTGCGCGCCGCTGATGGCGATAGGATACTTGCTCACGTCGCCGCCCAGCCACTCAAACGGCTCCATCCACGTCGCGTGCGGCGGGCAGTCGGCATAGCCTAGCTTTTCGATCGCTTCGGAGTAGAGCTCGATCTTGCCCGATGGTGTTTTTAGCGCGTTTTTCTCGGGATCGGCGCGGAAGTCTGAGTAGTTTGTGAAGTATCTCTTTTTCTCGTCTACTTGATCAAATTTAACGTAGCCCTTTTGCCAAAACTCATCAAATTTCGGCATCGCTATGCCCATGCCTTCGGCCTTTTTGAACTGCATCGGCGTAGATTTCCTTCACCCACTCAAGCTCGGTTTTGCCCTCGCTAAAGGCCTGCTCGTACTCCTCGCCCCACTGCGCGCAGATGAGCCGCGCGATCTCAAAGTCGCTCTTGCTCTCGCCCGCGGGCTTTACTAGCGGCTTAATCGCAAAAAGGTATTCGCTAGTCGAGTTTGCAAACTCGATATCCGTGCGCTCGCACTCAAGAGCAGCTGGCAGCACGATGTCGCTGAGCTTTGCCGTACTCGTCCAAAAAGGCTCGGTGGTGATTATAGCTTCGATTTTGCGCATTGCCGCGACCGCGCGGTTGGTGCCCTGGTGGCGGGTGAAGGTCGAGCCGTTGGCGTTAAACATCACGCGGATGTGCGGCATGACGTATTTTTTGCCGTTGCGTTCGATCTGCTTACCCGGTTCCATGATTGCGTCTATGAGCCTGCTGTTTGGTATCTCGTGGTATTTGGCCTTAGCTAGCTTGCCTCGCGGGGCGATGTATTTTTCGTTTACCGCGGAATTAAAAGCCTGAAGCTTTGGCGCGATGAAGCTAATATCGGCGTTTTTATGCATCTGATCGTTCATCACGTAGCCGCGCCCCGTCTTGCCGATGTCGCCTAGCATCGCCGCTAGCGTAATGAGCGCCCAGTACGCCATCTCGCCGTGGTGCTGGCGCTGTATTGCGTAGCCCGTGACTATAAGCGCGTCTTTTTTAGCCAGCGTATTGGCTAGGCTTTTTAGCTCCTTTTCGCTCACGCCGCAAATTTTACTCGCCCACGCAAGATCTTTTTTCACGCCGTCTTTCGCGCCGGTGAAATAATCCTTAAATTTATCGAACCCGACCGTGTAGCGCTCTATAAATTCCTTGTCGTAAAGGCCGTTTTCGTAAAGATATTCGCAAAGCCCGATCAGCATCGCCGTATCGGTGCAAGGGCGCACGGCAAGATAATCCGCGCCGAAATATTCCGCCGTTTCGTTGCGGTAGACGTCCACGCTGTAAATTTTCATCTCGCCTTTTTTAAATTTATCCTTCATAATCTCGTAGTAGGCGTAGGAGTTGTGCATCGGTACGCCGATAGCGATCTTGTTTGAGACGACGGGATTCGTGCCCCAAAACACGATCGTTTTGGCCTCCTTTACCACACCCTCCCAGCGCGTCGGAGCGTGAGTCGGATCGATCGAGCCCGTCACGTGAGGCAAAAACGCCGTCGCCGCGCCGTATGAGTAGCCGCCAAGCTCACTCACGTAGCCGCCAAGCGCGTTTAGCATGCGTTTTGCGGTGCGCTGCGAGTGGCCGACCTTACCGAGGCTGCCCCACTGATAAAGCTGTCCGTAAATGGCTTCTGAGCCATATTTATCGAAGTTTTCTTTTAAAATTTTAGCGCTTAGCTTTATCGCCTCGTCCCAGTTAACGCGCACGAAGGGCTCTTTGCCGCGAAGCTGCGGCTTTGGATCTGCGGGACTAGCCAGGAAGCTTTTGCGCACGTATGGGTATTTCACGCGCGTTTCGTTTTGGATGTGATCGCTTAGGGCGTTGTTTAGCACCGTTGGCATCGCGTCGCCCTCAAATGGCTCTGTGCCCACGACCCTACCGCCGATGGTTTGGACGTAAAATGCGCCAAATTTATTCGCGCAAAGCCCCATCTGCTCGTCAAATATCGCCTGCGCCGCCGCGTCAAATTGTTTTGCCTGCGCTGAAGCCGCAGCTAGCGCACCTAGTTTTAGAAAATCTCGTCTTTTCATGATTCTGCCTTAAATTTAAATTTGGTGGTTGATTTGGTTTAAATTTAGCGGGATTTATGAGGTTGAACTTTGCATCGTTTGCCTTTATAACGTATTACGCGACCTCGCGTCTTAGCGGTGATTTTACGAAATTTAGGCTTAATTTGCCATTTATCTATGGCGTCGCGATGGAATTCTATTAGAGCTAAGCACTAGATAAATTCCGCCGCGACTATTTGGGTCAAAAGTTATACGTAAGGCTTAGATTGAAGGTGCGCGGATCGCCGTAGATCATTCGATTAGAACCGATACCCTCGAAATAGCGCTTATCGGTTATGTTATCGACGTTTAGCTGCACATCTAGGTTTTTACTCGCTTTGTAGCCTAGCATTACGTTTGCAATCGTGTAAGCTTTCTGCTCGATCCTGCCGTATGGCGAGTCGGAATAAATCTTTGAGCGATACATCGCGCCTGCACCGATTCTAAATGTGCCGATCTCATATTTTGCAAAAAGATTTGCGCTGGTGCGGGAGGAGTCGCTGGCGTAGATATTGCCGTCAGCGTCTTTGGCTTTGTAGTGCGCTAGCCCCATGCTTAGGCTTAGCGCATCGGTAATTTTACCGTTTACATCCGCTTCAAAGCCCCTGCTGGTTACTCCGCGACCCTGCCTGTAAGCGTAGGAATTTGTGCCCGTGATATATTCGTCGGTGCGGATGCCGAGCTTATCTTGTATGATCTTAAAAACGCCCAGGCTTGCTTGCAGATCGCCGTCAAAATACTCGCCTTTGATGCCCGCTTCGTAGTCCTTGCCTTGGATGGGATCAAGATATTTATTGTTTTTGTCCTTGTAGGTTTGAGGTTTAAAAATACTCGTATAACTTGCATAAAGGGTATGATGATCGTCTAAATCATAGGTGATCCCCGCATATGGAGTAATTTCGCGGGTAAAATTTCTATTATCTGCTCCACCTGTAATTTTATATTTATAGTAACTCATCCGCGTTCCTAATAAGAGCTTTAAATCCTCGGTGATTGAGAGTTTATTCGCGGCATAAATTGCTTTTTGAATAGTTCGATCGGCATTATTTTGATCTACATACGGTAAGCGTGGATCTTCAATATGAAGGTCGTTAAAATTTATTCTAGTACGCGCGGCATAAGCAAGGCCTGCTGGAGTATTTCGGTTATTCCAGTAGCTACTTACGTTATCAGATCCTTTTTTGTAAAGATTATACATCACACCAAATACAAATTCATGATCTTGTTCGAAAAGCTCATACGGGATATTTGCGTAGGCGTCGATGTTGTGGATATTTTCTTCGCGCTTATTAGCATAAACGCTAAGATCGGCGACGTTTCCGATGCCGCCAGGGCCTACCCTGCCGCCATAATAGAGCAAATTTGAATCGGTATGAGCGCGACGAAACGAATAACTCAAGCTTAAACTCGCCTCGTTTGAGAAATATTGTTTAAAATCGGCATAAAAATCAAGCGTAGAGATGTCGTATCGCGTCCAAGGCTGAGAGAAAATTTTGTTTTTGCCGAAGTGCGTGCGCGTGCCGTCCGAGTTAAACGCGGGCATTCCGCCCCAGCGCGTGCCATGTCGGCGTAGAGTCTGATAAAATGAGCCAAAGCTCAGCCTTGAATCGTCCGTTACATCGATATCTAATACGCCATAAACGGCAGTATTGCGACGATTGTAATAGTCCATATAAGAGTGCGATCGTTCATGCATAAACGCTAGGCGTCCGCGCACCGAACCGCTTTGATTGAGCGGGCTTTGCACATCAGTTTTAAGCCCGTATTTGTCGTATGAGCCGCCGTTTAGACTTATATAACCTTTTGGGATGGTGGAATCTGCGTGCTTACGGATAAAATTTAAACTCGCGGCAGGATTTCCTGCGCCTGCTAATAATCCGTTCGCACCCTTTACTACCTCAACGCGCTCATATGGCAGTAAATTTAAATCGTTCGCCCCGAGGCTAAAACCTCCGAAGCTAGGCATCGAATCAAGCAGATAATAATCTATGCTAAATCCGCGCGCCGTAGGATAGAGCCTCTCATCCATACGCCCGCTCGTAATGCCCGCGATATTTCGCATCAGCACCTGATAATCGGTTATCCCCATATCTTTTAGCTTGGCTTCGGTCACCACGGTAAGAGACTGGGGCGTTTCTCTCGCCGTAAGATCGAGCCTGGTGGTACTTTTAACGAGCTTTCTAGCCTCATAATCTCTGTCGTCGCGACGGAGCTTTTGAGTATCTTGCACTTCTATGGTGCCTAAGTCCTCCGGGGTGCTCGCAGTGGCGTTATTTTCCGCATAAAGTGAAGTTAGCATATTTAATACGACTACGAGCGAAAGAGATACTTTCTTCATAACTTTCTCCTTTTAGAATTTCTATTTTTTAAGGTTAAAATCCGCAAATGCTTAAAAACAGGGGCGCAAGCCCCGCTAAAAACCATATAAGCTTCGTTATTGCGCCGTATGAGCCCGCATGGGCGCGACGAAAGCCGTCTTGAAGTTTGTCCGAAAAATCCGCATCGTTTATAAAGTCCGCTTTTAAAATTTCGCCTGCATCCGATATCGTGATACGGCTCGCGTAAGGGCTTTGCAGCGGGTTTTGCCCCGCCTCGAAGCCGTATACGGTAAAAGCGCCGCCCGGACAGAGCGGAAAGGCGATATAGGTGGAGCGAAATTCTTTAAATTTAACCGCTATCCGCGCTAAAGCCTCATCTAGCGTCGCAAGATTTTGCGCCGTTTTCATGCTTACCGCTCCGTTTGATGCCGCGACGGTGGAATTTTGCTCGGTCTTAAAATTCTGCAAGACCGCGCCGCATGGATTTGCGAGCGGCTTGTAAGTTACCGCCCTTAGCTCCCACCATGCTCCGCTTATAGCTATAGCAAACATTACGGGAGTGCTCGCGACTCCGATTAGGCGGTGAGCGCCGCGCATAAAATATATGGCCCGATCTAGCCTCAGCGAGAATAAGTTTTGCCAAAATTTTTTGTAGATAAAAAAGCCGCTAATGCCGATAAGTAGCGCGCTAAGCCCCACAACGCCTGCAAAAATTCTACCGCCGCGACCTAAAAACAGCTCCGCGTGCAGTTTATTTATCGCGCCGATAAAGCCCTCATCTCGCGGCATGGGCGCGCCTTTTATCTCGCCGCTAAAGGCGTCCAGGTAAATTAGGGCTTGCTTTTGTAGCTTCTGCGAGAAAAGTCTGATTTTATCGGTCTTTGAAGCATCTTGCGCGATGCTCCAGCCCATGATCGCGTACTCTTTAAATTTGGAATTTATCTCGGATTGCAAGGCGCTGAATTTCATTCTAACGGGGAATTTCGCCACGCTTTCTTGTGTCCTAAACACCTTGTCTTTCAGCAAAGCTTCATTGATCCGCTCCGCATAGACTAAGACCGAGCCGCTTGCGGATACGATTATAAGGGGCATGCAAAATATCAAAGATAGCCACAAATGAAATTTGCGCGAGATTTTGTGAAAGGATTTAGACAAAATTTTCCTTTTCTTGAAAATTATTTTAATTAAGACGGCGTGATTTTAGTGAAAATTGTATTAAAGCATCTTGAAAGTCATTATAATTTTTTAGCTAAAATTTTATGGCGTAAAATTTGCTTGAATGATTTATCTATAGAAATTTTTAAAAGCTATTTTAAAATTTTAAGAGCCGAGCGAATATTAAAATTTTCGCGCACAGGAGAGTTTAAATTTAAAGCAAATTTCGGATTTTAAAATTTCAATATCACGCAGGGTCGTGTTTGGGTTGCAGGCGTGGACGATCAACGACTCAAGTGGCTTGCAAATTCCGCACTCGCCAAAAAAACTCTGCGTTGCAGCGATTTAAATCTTTTATCGCGAAATTTGCAATCACGCGATTAAAAGAATTTACCGATAAGCGCGTATCCCCACAGCGCGGCGTTGAGAAATAGGCTCATCATCACGGCGGTGCTTGCGGTGTCTTTGGCGCCCTTGGCTAGCGGGTGGATTTCGCTCGTGGCAAGATCGACCGCGCGCTCAATGGCGGAGTTTATGCACTCGGTTGTGAGCGTAAAGACCGCGCCGAAGATCAAAAATAGATTTAGAGTCGCGCCGAAATTCCAAAAAAATAGCGACAGCAGAAGCGGCACGAACACGCAAAGCTCGAGTCTGAAGCTACGCTCGCTGCGAAGCATCTCGCAAAGACCCGCCATCGCGTAGCCCCAGTTGGCAAAAAATCGGTATTTAGGCTGATTGCGCATAATTTTCCTTTAAATTTAGTCAAAATTTCGTATAATCATACCAAAATTTTCAGGCCAAAGGCTAAATTTGAAACTGATTAGTTGGAATGTAAACGGACTGCGCGCAGTGCTCGGCAAAGACGGCTTTGCATGGCTTGCGGAGCAAAACCCCGATTTTTTGGGCTTGCAAGAGATCAAGGTGAGCGAAAAGGACGCTCCGAAAGGGCTTTACGAGCTCGGATTTTCTCAGATCGATCTAAATTCCGCTGCGCGCGCGGGATATTCGGGCGTGGCGAGCCTGGCGAAATTTAAAAGCGAGACGAGCAAGGCGCTGTTTTTTCCCGACGACGAAGGACGCGTGCTGCAGCACCGCTTCGGCGATGTCGTGCTTTTTAATATCTACTTTCCCAACGGCCAAAAGGACGAGGCGCGGCTAGCCTATAAGATGGAATTTTACGCGAAATTCTTAGCCTATGCGCGCAGCCTCGCGGAGCAGGGGCTCGGGGTGATATTTTGCGGCGACGTAAATACCGCGCACCGCGAGATAGATCTTGCAAACCCCAAAGCAAACTCCAAAACCTCGGGCTTTTTGCCGATCGAGCGGGCGTGGCTCGATGAAGTGGAGGCGGCGGGCTTCGTGGACACTTTCCGTGCCGTGCATGGCGAGCTGCGGGACGCCTACTCGTGGTGGAGCTACCGCTTTAACGCGCGCGCAAAAAACGTAGGCTGGCGGATCGATTATTTTTTCATCTCGGCAAATTTGCGCTCGCGGCTAAAGGACGCTTTCATCCTAAGCGACGTGATGGGCAGCGACCACTGCCCCGTGGGCATCGAGATCGAAATTTAGCCGGGGCAAATTTCGGAGCGTAAGCTTTGATCTTGCGCGGCTGGCGGATTAAGGTGCGCATAGCGGCGCGAGCTAATGCGCAGATTTAAAGAGGCGGTGCGTAAACGCTGCGCGATAAAATTTTAAATTTAAGGAGAGAAGATGTTGAGCGATATCGAAATAGCAAATGCGGCGAAGCCGGATAAAATTTCAAACGTTGCGAAAAATTTGGGGCTTAGTGAGGATGAGATCGAGCTGTACGGCCACTACAAAGCCAAGCTAAATATCAAGCCGCGCTCGCGCGCTTCGAAGCTTATTTTGGTCACGGCGACCAATCCGACGCCGTTTGGCGAGGGCAAGACTACGACCTCCATTGGTCTAGCCGATGCGCTAAAGCGTCTAGGCAAAAGCGTCTGTCTTGCGCTGCGCGAGCCGTCGCTGGGGCCGGTTTTTGGTATCAAAGGCGGGGCTGCGGGCGGCGGATATTCGCAGCTGGTGCCGATGGATGATCTAAATTTGCACTTTAACGGCGATTTTCACGCGATAACCTCCGCGAATAATCTCATTTCGGCGGTCATAGATAACTCGCTGTATCAAGAAAACCCGCTAAAGATCGATAAAATTTTATGGAAGCGCTGCATGGATATGAACGACCGCGCGCTGCGCCATATCACCGTAGGACAGGGCGGGCGCACCGACGGAGTAGAGCGCGAGGACGGCTTTAATATCACCGCGGCTAGCGAGATAATGGCGGTTCTGTGCCTCTCAAACGATCTTGCCGAGCTTAAGGAAAACATCGCAAACATAATGGTCGCCTACGATACGCGGGGAGAGCCGATATATGTGCGCGATCTGGGCTGCGCGGATGCCGTGGCGATCCTGCTAAAAGACGCGATGAAGCCAAATCTCATCCAGAGCCTTGAGCACACGCCCGCGCTCGTGCACGGAGGACCCTTCGCAAATATCGCGCACGGCTGCAACTCTATAATGGCGAGTAAGCTAGCTCTAAGTCTTGCCGATTACGCCGTAACGGAGGCGGGCTTTGGAAGCGAGCTCGGGGCTGAGAAATTTATCGACATCAAGTGCCGTCGCGCGGGCATCGCTCCGGACGCCGCGGTGCTGGTTAGCACGATCCGCTCGCTTAAATACAACGGCGGTGCGGATAAAGAAAGTATCGCGAGCCCAGGTCTGCCCGCGCTTCAAAGAGGTATCGTAAATTTAGGCGGGCATATTGAAATTTTACAAAATTTCGGGCTAAATCCGGTCGTGGCGCTTAATCGCTTCAGCTTCGATAGCGACGAAGAGATCGCTTTCGTACGCGATTACTGCAAGCAGTGCGGCGTGCAGATGGCGATTTGCGAAAATTTCGCCAAAGGTGGCGAGGGCGCGCTTGAGCTAGCCCGCCTCGTAGTAGATGAGTGCGAGCGCGCTAAGGAGCTTAAGTTTGCCTACGAGCTTAGCGACGATACGGCGAGCAAGATCGAAAAGATCGCTACTAAAATTTACGGCGCGAGCGAGGTGGTTTTTGAGCCCGAAGCGCAAAAGGCGCTGCAGCACATCAAGGCTTTGGGACTTGAGCGGCTAAACGTCTGCATCGCAAAGACGCAGTATAGCTTCAGCGACGACGCCAAGGCGCTCGGGCGAGCGCGCGGCTTTAAGCTCAGCGTCAAAGACCTTCAGATCCGTACGGGAGCGGGCTTCATCGTCGCCGTCTGCGGCAAGATAATGCTTATGCCGGGGCTACCGAAGG
>NZ_CALGPY010000008.1 GCF_937959485.1 uncultured Campylobacter sp. | reverse complement strand
GAGGCTGCGCCCGAACCTACGCGAGGCGACGGGCCCGAAAATATATCTCATTTTTGCTCCGATATTTGATTTGCGAATGACGGCATTTTTGGCGCAAGATTTCGCTTTGAAATTTTACTTTGCGGAATTTAATTTGCAAAATTTTAATTTGAAATTCCGCGTCGTGAAATTTTACTGAAATTTGCTTTTAAAAATTTAGCTAGAAAATCCCGCTTTGAAATTCTACGTAGCAAATTTATACCTTGGAATTTAACTTCCGCGCTCCGCCCCGCTATGGCGAAATTTTAAGCTTAGAGCTTTGAATTTATCCTTAAATTTAGGACGTGAGAGCTATAAATTTAAAGCGCGGGTTAAATTTAAAATCGCAAGCTCGCGGTATTCTACGCCGCCGCATACATAGCGCGTAAAATTTAAGCCTCACTCGATGTAAAAGTGATAAAATTTCAAATTGCGGCTAAATTTTAAAATTTAGCGATACCGTCGCGCAAAACGGCACAGAATTTTAAAATTTTAAAGCTTTGCGTTCTACGCGCTGTTTTGACGGCGTGAAAGCGGTGTAAAATTTAAAATTTATGGGCAGCGGAAAAATCGCGCAGAAGCAAAGCAGGCTGACTCAGGCGAGTAAAATTTTAAACTACGATTCTATGAAATTTCACAGCGACGTGCTGCAAGCAGGCTATCGCAAAATAAGGTTTTAGCGCGCGCTTAGCTCGTGTACCAGATTCACCAGATATTTGGCGTTTTGCACGCTTACGTCGGGCAAAATTCCATGCCCTAGATTAAAGATATGCGCAGCACCCTTCATCGCCGTTAAAATCTCGCGCACGCCCGATTCTATCGCGGCGCGATCGTATAGCCGCATCGGCTCCAGGTTGCCCTGAAGCGCAAATTTGCCCCCGAGCTGCTCGCGCGCAAGCTCAATCGGAGTGCTCCAATCCACGCCCCATACGTCAAAGCTCGCCTCGCCTCGCTGCGCCGCAATACGGCTCAACCGCGACATCTGCGCGCCCGTGCCCTTGGCAAAGACGATGAGCGGGATATGCGGGAATTTCGCTTTTAAAAATTCCGTGATTTCCAAGATGTATCGCCAGCCGAACTCCTCATACGCGCTCGGCTCTAGCGCGCCCGCCCAGCTATCAAATATCTGTACCGCATCGACGCCCGAGCCGATCTGGCGCGCCAGATAAAGCTTCGTCGCCTCTGTAACGAGGCGCAAAATTTCATGCAGAAGCTGCGGATTTTCGTATAGCATCCTTTTGCAAACGGCGTAATTTTTGCTGCCGCCGCCCTCGATCATATAGGTAGCGATCGTCCACGGCGCGCCGCAAAAGCCGATGAGCGCTTTGTCCGCGGCAAGGCGCGAGCGAGTAAGCGAGATCGTATCATAAACGTATCCGAGCTCCGCCGCGGCCTTTTGCGGATCAAGGTGCGCCAGATCGCCCTGGGAGCGGATCGGATCGCTAAAGCGCGGCCCCTCGCCCGCTTCGAAGCGCAGATCCATACCCATCTGCATCGGCACGACCAAAATATCGCTAAAAAGTATCGCCGCATCGACGCCCAAAATCTCCACGGGCTGGATCGTTACCTCGCTAGCGGCGCGGTAGTCGCGGCACAGGCTCAAAAAATCGCCCGCCCTCTCGCGCACCGCCATGTATTGCGGCAGGTAGCGCCCCGCCTGGCGCATCATCCAAATGGGCGTGTATGGGGTCTCTTTGCCGAAGCATGCGTCGATGAAAACCATTTTTATCCTTTAAATTTACTCAAAATATACAAAGCTAAACAAACCGCAAAGATAGCCCCTGCGAGCAAAAGCATATCCAAAGGGGTAGTAAAGTCGGTGTGCAAAATTCGCTTGAAAAAATCCACTACAAGCACCATTATGATGATGCTGCCGAGTTTGTGTTTTAGCTCATCCAGCGAGGCGATCTTTAAAACTTGCAAATTTAGATCCACAAACTCGTCGATAAACAGCTCGTAAATTCCAAATACGAAGATTAGCAGCACTATAGCGACCAGATATAGATCGATCGCCGTTATTATCTCGCTTAAAATATCAATGTAAAGCGCTCGCTCGCTCTGCGGGGCTAGGAAAAATTCCACGATTTTATAGAGCGCCGAACAGATTTCGTAGCTTGCCATCACAAATATCGCCGCGCCTGCCGCGATGCAAAAAAGCACTGGCAGGAGGGTTAAAAATTTGCTGCAAAGCAAAAATTTTTCAAATATAGCTTTCATTTCTTCCTTAAATTTTAATTTAGGATTAGCTGCTCCGCAAACGGACGTATAAATTTAAAAGCCGCCCCATGCCGAAGTGTCCGTTTAAATTTACGCTCGTTTGCAATCGCGTAAATTTATCCCATTTAGTCGCGTCCGTTTGAGTCTTTAAAATTTTGCGCCAGGTTAAGGCGCAAAATTTCAGCTCGCGGTCTTAAATTTTAACTAGACCAATTTGCAAATTTATTCGCACGGTCTCGACGCCGAAATCACGCGCGCAACCGTATCCGCGCACAAAGGCTCGGCAACTCTGCTAAATTTATCCTACTTGTCTTGCTGCATATCGATCCAGCGAAGCGCGATGCGCACGGCGTTTGTCGCCGCTCCGACGCGGATTTGATCGGCGCTGCACCAAAGATGCAGAATTTTATCGTCGAAATTGTCCCTGCGAAGCCTGCCGACGTAGGTTTCGTTCGTGTCGCTCGAAAGCAGCGGCATCGGGTACTCGTTTTTGCTCGGATCGTCTACGAGCACGATGCTAGGCGCATTTCTTAAAATTTCGCGCACGCGGCTAATCTCGAAATCCTTTTTAAATTTAATCGTGATCGCCTCGCTGTGGCTGCGCAGCACCGGCACGCGCACGCAGGTAGCCGAAACGGCGAAGTTTTTATGCAAAATTTTCTGCGTTTCGTTTACCATCTTCATCTCTTCTTTGGTGTAGTCGTTGTCCAAAAACACGTCGATGTGCGGGATGACGTTAAATGCTAGCTGGTGCGCGAAAACTTTAGGTTTGCACTCATCAAGCTTAAATTCAAAGAATTTTTGCAGCTGAAAAACGAGCTCTTCCATGCCCTCTTTGCCTGCGCCGCTGGCGGCTTGATAGGTGCTTACGTCCACGCGCTCTATTTCAAACGCATCATCAAGCGGCTTTAAAATTTGAACCATCTGGATGGTCGAGCAGTTCGGATTAGCGATGATGCCCGTCTCTTCCCATAGCTTTATATCCTGAGGATTACACTCGGGCACTACGAGCGGAACATCCTCTTGCATGCGAAAGTGGCTCGTGTTGTCGATCACCACCGCGCCGCTTGCCGCAGCAAATGGCACGTAATGCGCCGAAATGGAGCCGCCCGCACTAAAAAATGCGATGTCGATCTCGTTTTCGTCGAAGGTGCTGTCCGTTAGCTCCCTCACGACGTATTCTTTGCCGCGAAATTCCACCTTCTCGCCCGCGCTCTTTGCGCTCGCAAGCGGCAGTATGTCCTTCACGGGGAAGTTCATCTCGTCTAAGACGCGTAAAATCTCCTCGCCTACGGCGCCTGTAGCGCCTACGATGGCGATATTGTAACTACTCATCCTCTCCTCCTTTTAAAATTTCATCGCTAGGGCCCTCGCTCTGCGAATCTTTGCTATCTAAATTTGAATTTAATAAATTTTCATCCTGCGCAAGCTCGTCCGCTTCGCCCTCGTCGCCCTCCTCGGCTTTCGGGCAGGTCGCGATGCTCACGACGTCGTCGCCCTCGACATTTACGACGATGACGCCGCTAGTGTTGCGGCCCGCTTTGCGGATGCTTTGCATATCGACGCGGATCATCTTGCCGCTGGTGGTTAGCGCCATAAGATCCATCTCCTCATCGACCATCACGACGCCGATGAGCTCGCCCGTGCGGTTGGTGAGCTTCATGCAGATGACGCCCTTGCCGCCGCGGTTTGTGAGGCGATACTCGCTCGCGGTCGTGCGCTTGCCGATACCCTTTTGGCTCACGCTTAAAATTTCTTGCATATCGCTTAGAATAAACGCGGCGCCGATGACCTCGTCACCTTTTTCTTTAAATTTAATACCCTTTACGCCGCGAGCGATGCGCCCCATCTGGCGAATTTTATTTAGATTAAATTTAAGGCACATTCCCTTTTTCGTAGCGATGAAGAGCATATTTTCGTTGGCGCTTTGCGGCTCGCCGTCTTGCGCGCCCTCGTCTTGAGAAATTTCATCCGAAATTTCATTCTCGCTTCCCTCCAAAATATCCTGCTCGATCTGCTCTAAGGCTTCTTCAGCTTCGCCGCCGTCCAGATCGTCGCCGCTTAAGGCGCCTCCTTTGTAGTTTTGCATCTCCTCGGCGCTGTTTGGAGCGATGAGCGCAGTCACCAGCGTATCGTCCTCATCTAGGCTGATGGCGCGGATGCCGAGTGAGCGGATGTTTTTAAACTCGCTTAAATTCGTGCGTTTTACGATGCCGTTGCGAGTGAAAAATACGAGCGACTTGCTCGGATCAAAATCGGTCGTAGGGATGATTGCCATTATCTTTTCGTCCGCGCCGAGCTGGATTAAATTTACGACCGCCTTGCCCTTTGCGGTGCGCGAGCCCTCCGGAATTTTATAGACCTTAAGCCAGTAGAGCTGCCCGCGGTCGGTGATAAACATAAGCGTGTCGTGGGTGTTGGACGTAAAAAAGCTCTCGATGAAGTCGTCATCGTACGTCGTGACCGCCACGCGCCCCTTGCCGCCGCGCTTTTGCTTCTCGTAAGTCTTGCTAGGCACGCGCTTGATGTAGCCGCGATGAGTGATCGTAACGACCATATTTTCATTCGCGATAAGATCTTCGATGTCGATATCCTCGTAGTCATCGACGATTTCGGTAATTCGCGGGCATTTAAATTTATCTTTGATCTCCAAAAGCTCGTCTTTGATGATCCCCTCGATCAGCTCCTCGCTCTTTAGGATCGCGTCAAGCCGCCTTATCTCGGCTAAAATTTCTTTTAGCTCCTCCTCGATCTTTTCGCGCTCAAGTCCGGTGAGGCGGCTTAGCCTCATATCCAAAATCGCGCCCGATTGCGCCTCGCTGAGGCCGAATCTGCTCATTAAATTTTCACGCGCGACGTTGGTATCGGCGGAGTTTCTAATCACATCGATCACTTCGTCGATATTATCTAGCGCGATCTTTAAGCCCTCCAAGATGTGCGCTCTAGCGCGCGCTTTTTGAAGCTCAAAAATTGTGCGGCGGATGATGACGGTTTTTCTATGGTTCAAAAACAGTTTCAAAAGCTCTATCAGCGTGAAAATCTTCGGCTCCTTGCCGTCGATTGCGAGCATTATCACGCCGAAGGTCGCCTCCATCGTGGTTTGCTTAAATAGATTATTCAGCACGATCTCGCTCATCGCGTCGCGCTTAAGCTCGATTACTACGCGAATTCCGTCACGATCGCTCTCGTCACGCACCTCGGAGATCCCTTCAATCTGCTTTTCCTTTACGAGATCTGCGATCTGTTCGATCAAGCGCGCCTTATTGGTTTGATACGGCAGCTCGTCGATTACGATGACGTCTTTACTAGCTTTTTTTTCAATATGGGTTTTAGCGCGAATTTTAACCCGCCCTCTGCCCGTTTTATACGCTTCAATGATCCCTTTTTTACCGTAGATTATGCCGCCGGTCGGAAAATCGGGGCCCTTGATCTCGCCCATGATCTCCTCTAGGCTTGCGTTTTTATTCTCAAGGAGTATCAAAAGACCGCCCACGAGCTCATCTAAGCTGTGCGGCGGGATATTCGTCGCCATTCCAACGGCGATTCCGCTCGAGCCGTTAAGCAGCAAATTCGGCACGCGTGCAGGCAATACGTCGGGCTCGTTTAGGCTCTCGTCATAGTTCGGCACGAAATCGACCGTCTCTTTATCCAGGTCTTTTAAAAGCTCCTCGGCTAGCGGCGTCATACGCGCTTCGGTATACCTCATCGCCGCCGCTCCGTCGCCGTCGATCGATCCGAAGTTACCTTGACCGTCCACGGAAGGAATTCTCATCGAAAAGCTCTGTGCCATTCGTACGAGCGCATCGTAAACAGCGATATCGCCGTGCGGATGATATTTACCGATGACGTCGCCTACGATACGGGCGGATTTTTTGTATGGCTGGCGAGAGCCCACGCCAAGATCGTTCATCGCGTATAAAATTCGCCTATGCACCGGCTTTAGGCCGTCTCTGGCGTCGGGTAGTGCACGACCTATGATAACGCTCATCGAGTAATCAAGATAGCTCGTCTTGATCGATTCTTCGACGTCGATATCGATGATCTCCTGATTTTCAAACATATTTGATTGCATAAATATCCTTTTAAATTTTAAAGCGCGATTATATCGAATTATTCTTTTGCATTAGCTAAAACCAAGCCGCACACGGGCATAAAGCCACCATCGATCAAGCTCTCGCGCGCTTGCAGCATGCTAAGACCCGAGGTGATGATGTCGTCTACCAGGATCACGGGGAATTTCGGCGGGGTTAAAATTTTAAAATTTCGCTTGTGTTTTAGGCGAAATTCCAAACTCTGCCCCGTGTATTTGACGCGGTTTTGCGCACGCAGGCAGTGAAATTTTGGCTCAATTAGCTTGCTTTTTAGCGCGCGAGCTAAGATCGCCGTGTGCGAATATCCGCTACGAGCGTCATCATCCAGCGGCACGGCGTTAAATTTAAAAACCCCGTCCGTTTTAAACGTTTCGTAATTTTGCGGATTTACAGAAATTTCGCGTTGCAGATGAAGCGGGAATTTCGCTAGGCTTAAAGAAGCTATGCGCGCAAACACCGCAGCGCCGTATTCGTGATGTTTAGAAAGTATAAGCTCTCGAATTTCGGAGTAGCCGTAGTAATAAAACACGCTAAAGCCCTCCACCTGCCGCATACTTAGGCGGCATTCGGCTAAATTTGCGGCGCAGGCGGCGCAGATCGTGCGCAGGCTAAACGCGCCGCAATTTACGCAGCGCATCTAAAGCGTCAAGATGATTTGATCGGCGGATTTTTTGACAATGTCGCCAAGCAGGCTTTGCACGAAAGGATTAAGCGATCTAGCCGTGCGAAGCGCCGTAAATTGGCTCTGATCCTGCGAAACGCGCTTGGTCGTAGTTTTGTTGCCCTGCACGATAGAGATCGCGATCTCGCCCCTTGCGCTCATATTTTCCTTCGAGTAGCCGTTGATCGCTGCCGAGATGCTTCTGATATTTACGGTTACGATATTCGGGCTTGCAGGATCGATCCTTACGCCGCGAGCCTCAAGCTCCGCGCGCAACGCCTTATCGAACCACGCCGAGAGATTATTTTTTAAAAGCACCTCATCGACGAGTTTGCCGTCGTTATCGTTTATAACGGCGATTACCATCTGATTTTCGCGCTGATCGTTGATCGCGTTGATATTTACCGACTTGCCGCTTACGGTCTGATCGGCCTTAGAAAGATATGGATTTAGGCTGATGACGCTGCTAGTTTGCGAGCAAGCGACAAAAAATAGCGCAAATACGCCGAGTAAAAATTTTTTCATTTCGATCCTTTTTCTGAAATTCGGGCGCATTGTAGCACTAAATTTAAAATTTATAGATTTTTTTGTATCATTGTAAGATCAAAGGAGAAATTTTGCAAGCACTCGCTTTAAAATACAGACCCAAAAGCTTCGAGCAGCTCATCGGTCAAGACGCCGTCGCCAAAAGCCTTGCGCACGCGCTGGATTCGGGCAGGCTGAGCCACGCATATCTTTTCAGCGGACTTCGTGGCAGCGGCAAAACCTCGACGGCTAGGATTTTTGCCAAAGCGCTTTTATGCGATAAAGGCCCTACCGGCAAGCCGTGCGAGGTCTGCGATAACTGCGTAATGGCAAACGAGGGGCGCCACATCGACATTATCGAGATGGACGCCGCCAGCCACCGCAAGATCGACGATATCCGCGAGCTCATCGAGCAGACGAAGTATCATCCCGCAAGCGCGCGCTTTAAAATTTTTATCATCGACGAGGTGCATATGCTCACCAAAGAGGCCTCCAACGCGCTTTTAAAGACGCTTGAGGAGCCGCCTGCTTACGTAAAATTTATCCTTGCGACTACTGATCCGCTCAAGCTTCCCGTCACAGTGCTATCACGCACTCAGCACTTTCGCTTCAGACCGATCGCCAAAAGCGCCGTCGTAGCGCACCTTGCGCAAATTTTAAAAACCGAAAACATCGCTTACGAAGAGGGCGCGCTCGAAATTTTGGCGCGCAGCGGCTCGGGCTCGCTACGAGACACGCTCACGCTCCTTGATCAAGCGATTATCTTTAGCCGCGAAGGAATCACGCAGCGCGCGATCGCCGATATGTTGGGCTTGCTCGATCCCGCTAAAATTGGCGAAATTTTAGACATCGTGCTGCGCCAGGACCGCGCGGGCGCGATCGAGATCATCAAAGAGGTCGAAAACTACAACGCCGAGACGATAATCGACGAGATGATAGCAAATTTAAAGGATAAATTCCTGCGACGCGACGCGAAATTTAGCCTGCTGATGTATGAGCGGTTTTTCCGCATTTTAGCGGGCGCTAAGAGCATGCTCGCCATCAGCCCGGACAACACCTACGCGATCTCTATGATAATTTTTATGATGATGGAGGCGGTCAATCTACGCGAGATCGACGAGCTGATCGAGGTCGGCAGATCCCTGGATCAAGGCGAAGGCTATCCTTCCGCTTCGGCGCCTAATTTAAATGCGCAAAGCTCCGCGCCGAATTTTAGATCGAATTCCAATCAAAGCGCGTCATTTGCGCCAAATAACGAACCGGGCGGCGCGGCTTTTGCACTGAGCGACCAGGGTAGCGCGACAAGCGACGTGCCTAGCTTTACGGCAGGCGCAAAACGCCCCGCAAGCTCGGCACAAAACTCCGGTGCGGCAAAACAAAGTCCTGACGCAAGCGGCGAGATCAAACCGGGCGCGGCGGCGCAAGCGCAAAATTCTAACTCTTCCGTCAAAACGGGCGCTCAAAATGAAATTTACGAGAATTTTTTAGCCAAAATTTACGACCGAGATTACGATCTAGGCGAGAAATTTAGCAAGTGCGTGGAATTTTTAAAGTTCGAGCGCGGCACGCTGTATCTGCTCTCTCGCGCGCAGGGACAGGACAGAGAGTACCTGCGCAAGGGCTCGCGAGCGATAAATAGCGTGCTAAAATCGCTTTTCGGCGAGAGCGCGGCCATCAAGATTGAGCAAGGCGCGCCGCAAAACGGCGATGATCCCGCCCAAAGCGAGCGCGATCGGAATTCCGCAGGTGGCGCAACCGCTACACAAAGCAAGAATTCTACGCAAGGCGCGACTTCCGAATCCAGCGCCAATACTGCGCGCCCGAGAAATTCGACCTCACAAAGCCCTGTAAATTCCGCGTCGCAAAATTTTACTGAAAGCCCCACCTCTAGCAGCATGCAAGGAAATCCCGAATCTACGCAAACGGGCGAGCAAGATCATAGGAATTTAACCGGCGTGCAAGAGAGCGAGCAGAGCTGTGCACCGCAAATAAATTCCGCCGCAAATGAGGCGCAAGCCGCAAAATTGCAAACGGATGTGGCAAGAAATTCCGAGCAGCAAAATTCGAAAAATTCTACTACGCAAAATTCTGCACAGCGAAATTCCGCGACGAATTCCAATTCGCAAAATTCCGCTTCAAATTCTAAGCTGCAAAATTCCGAAATTTCTTCAGGAGATGACGGCGGGGAGAAAGACGATCTGTTAAGATCCACCGATCCGCAAAACTACGCCGCAAAGCCCCGCGATACAAGCAAGAGCGTGCGCGCCGCCAAGGCAGGCCTCGCCGAGCTCGCAAACGGCGCGCAGGACGGCAAGGAAATTTTAATCTCCGAGATGAATAGGCTATTCGGCGAGCCCACCAAAATCACGGAATAGCGCGCTGTGAATTAATTTACACTGCGCCGCGTGATTTTAAATTTAAGTAAGTGAAAACGATATAGAAATTTACGCGGCGAAGCAAGCCTGTGCGATTTTAAAATTTAAGCGCGCAAAGGCGGTGTCTAAATTTACATGGCAGACTAAAGTCGCACGATAAATTTTAAAATTTTGCGGCGCGCGATTGAGCTCTAAACAACAAGCTTTAAATTTGATCGCCAAAGTGAGCTCTAAATTTTCACTAAAGCAAAGCAGGCTTCAAATTTAACCGCGCTGGCGATCCAAAATTCATACGCCGTAGCAGTCTAAATTTAGCGCGCTGCAAAGTATCCGCGCAGTCTGTCCCATGCGAGCTCAAAATTTAAATTTAAACGCGCGCTCACTATGATTCCAAAGATAAAATTTTGCCTGTCTGTATCGCAAATATAAAATTCCGCGCTCATCCGCACCCTGCCCTCCGCGATACGACTTTAGCCGTACCGTGCTCCCGCCTGATGCGCTCTCTCAGACTTTCATCAAACTTTACGATACGGTTTTGCCCGCAATCTGCGCGGCTGCTCGTACAAAAACGCGGGCGCCGTAAGTCAAAGCCAAATTTCGCCAGAATAAGACCGCGGCAAGCCGAGCCGCCCTGAAATTTTAAAGAATTTATCTCGCAAACGTGCGGCGGTCCGCGATGCTCGCTTATGAATTTTACGCGAGCGCAGCGGGCGAATTAGCTAAAATTTAGCGCTTTTGGTGTAGAATTCGAGCAAATTTCAATCCAAAGGTCATCAAAATGCGCGGATATAAAATTTTCTCCGGCACCGCAAATCCCGAATTTGCCAAAAAAATCTCCAAATATCTCTCGCTGCCGCTTAGCGAGTGCGCGATCAAAACCTTTAGCGACGGCGAAATCAGCGTCCAGATCGGCGAGAGCGTGCGCGGCAAGGACGTCTTCGTCATCCAACCCACATGCGCGCCCGCAAACTCCAATCTGATGGAGCTTCTGATCCTAACCGACGCGCTGAAGCGCTCCAGCGCGAACTCGATCACGGCGGTCGTGCCTTACTTCGGCTACGCTCGCCAAGACCGCAAGGCAGCCCCGCGCGTGCCAATCAGCGCGAAGCTCGTGGCAAATATGATGCAGACGGCGGGGATCGACCGCGTCGTCACGATGGATCTGCACGCGGGGCAGATACAGGGCTTTTTCGACGTGCCGGTCGATAACCTCTACGGCTCGCTGATATTTTTGGACTACCTGAAAGAGAAAAATTTAAAAAATCCGATCATCGCTAGCCCCGACGTGGGCGGCGTCGCGCGCGCCAGAAGCTTTGCCAAAAAGCTCTCGCTCGATCTCGTCATCGTCGATAAGCGCCGCGAGGAGGCGAACAAAAGCGAGGTGATGAACATCATCGGTGATGTCGCAGGCAAGGACGTGATCCTAATCGACGATATGATCGATACCGCGGGCACCATCGTCAAGGCCGCGGGCGCGTTTAAGGAACAGGGCGCGAAGAGCGTCAGTGCGTTTTGCACGCACGCCGTGCTAAGCGGCCCGGCATACGAGCGCATCGAAAGCGGCGCGCTGGACGGCCTAGTCGTGACCGACACGATCCCGCTAAAGCAGGAAAGCGACCGCATCAAGGTAATTAGCGTCGCTCCGCTCTTCGGCGAGGTCATAAGGCGAGTATATCACGACGAGAGCGTAAACAGCTTATTCAAATAAAATTTTAAAATTTAAAACGTTGCGCGGTTTGAAACACGGCGCGAAAATGCGTAAAATAGTCGTCTTGTAGTAATAGGTCGCGGCTCAGCCTAAGTCGAGCGCTTACGGCGGCGGGCTCTAAATTTATAGCGTTTGAGCTCGCTACCGATTTGACTATTGTGGATTTAACTGCGACGCAAAATTTAGCTTCTATGCGGCAAATTTAACTCTGCGCGACATTTACTCCGCGCGGCGGAAATTTTAACTGCAACTGCGAAGTAAATTTACCGCACTAACCGCTACAAGCCGCATTTTAATCCGCCGTATTAAATTCCGTGAGACTGCGTTTTAAATTTGCCGTAAAATTTTCCATATATTTGGTGAGATCGCATAGCACCGCTAAGCTTTAAATTTATGATAATTGCTGCGCATTCGCCATCTGTCCGTGCAGCTGAGCTTCTGCAAAACTCGCATTCTCTAAATCGTGCAAAACTACGTTTTAAATTTCGCCGCTCTATTGGCGAGAGGCTGCCGATATGTCGGCAGCCCGCAAGCGATCCGCTTCTTTAAATTTTACCGCTCAAGCTCGCTGCAGATTTTTACAATTCCGCGATTAAAAGCCCGCGAACTGCCAAAAATTATTTATGGTTTAATCAAATGTAATACCGGCGCGTGCGTTGCGCTTGAGCAGGTCGCTAAAATTTCTTTATGATTTCCATTAAGCGCTTAACCATGGCCGCGATCGCGTCATTTTCATAGCTATCATCCGTATTTTGCAACGCTATGGTTTTCATATTGCCGAAAAATCCCGGATCGTAATGCTCAATGTCATTTTGCACGTAGCTTCTTAAAATTTGGCCATTTCTTACCAGTTTAACCTCATAGATAAACTCTATGCCACCGATTCTATCGCTAGGAAACGGAGTAGCTTCGCCCGTAAAGCCCCTGTGGTGCTTTATTGTAATTTTAAGCTCATCGGTAGAGTTTTGATCCAGCAGGTTCGTCTCTTTTAACGCCGCTAAAAGCTGCTCGTTGTACTTTTTCTCGACCGCCTCCGGCGATTGATAGACAAATTTTTTCGGATTATGGTTTTGGTAGTGGTAATAGGTAATGCCCTTGAATTTATACGCGCTTGCGATCGGCACTTTCGGCTGAGTCTGTCCACAACCTACGAAAAATAGCGCCGCAAAAAGCAAAGCTAGAAATTTTTTCATTTTTTCTCCTTTAAAATTTTGTGTAATTATATAAAAACGGGGTTTAGCCCGGGCTAAATTTCCGATCTTTCGGCGCCGCTATGCGTTTAAATTTTGATAAATTTGAGCGAAAGCGTAAATTTTAAGCGTAGCTAGGCGGCTAAATTTCAAATCCTTTAAATTTGAAACCAGCTTAAATTTCAAAGCCTCTTCAAATTTAAAATTTAATCCGAATTTGATCTGAAATTTTATAAAATTTCACCGTTTTAAACGGGCTTTGAAAGCGCAAAAGAGTTTCGCAAGCCCGAAAGAAAGGAGACTTTATGCCTACTTTTAGCACCAAAGACTACAAAGCCGCCCTTCGCAGCCGCGGCGCACGAACCGCGAGCGCAGGCGGATTTAGCGTCAAAAACGACAACTCCTTCATCGTGATCTTCGTCATCGCGATGATGGTCTTTATATTTTTTTACGGAATTTCGGCCGGGCTTGATTTAGATGAAATTTTTTTAGACAACGGGCGCGGACGCGGCGGAGGCGGGATTTTGGGGCTTTTGATCGCCGGCGTAGCTTGGTATCAGGGGCGCGACGGCGGCGGGCTGTTTAAATTTAACGACCATGCAATCACTTTCGTTTCAAACGAGCGCAAGAGCGAAATTTTGCTCTTTAATATCGACTACGTTAGGCTCACGCCGGGCTTTTTGCGCACCTGCACCGGCTACACGGCGCTTAGCCACTCCCGCTACGTAAAATACGAGCAGTTCTTTACATTTGGAATCGGATCGGTCATCGTGTTGTGGCTAGTCGGTATCGCCATGAGCGAGCGCGTGGGGATGGCATTCGTGATAATGGTCGTTGGCGTCGTGATCTTTATCTTCGCCAAGGCGCTCTCGTCATGGCGGCTAAACGGCGACTTTCACGATATCTTGCTGCGCGACACCGTGCTGATCCGCGGCAAGGATCTGAACGATCGCGTGCTGTGGTTTGCGATCACGCCCGGTCGCAACGACCGTCGCAGGCTGCGCGCTTATTTCAAAGAGCATCTTGACTTCGACATCGACGGTGACTGATTTTGATTTAAATTTAGAGATTTGGCATAAATTTAGCGGCAGAATTTTGCAACGTAAAATTTTAAGAGGATTTCGCACGGCGGAGTTTCGCAGTCTAAATTTTACCGAGTGAAATTGCAAGGCGCAAAATTCTACGATATAAAATTTACGAAGCAGAATTTCACGGCGTAAATTTCAAAGCCGCAGATGCATGCCGCAATATTTGCGGCTCTATACGGCGAATTCTACCTCGCTTAGCCGCCCCAAATTATCAAACGAAAAAACTGCGTCATTTTTAAAATTTGCTACGATCTTGCCCGCCGCTTCGCTAAATTTCGTGCCATTTCTAAGTAAAAGCGCCCCCGATAAAACGGCGTGATTTAGCTGAAACGCGCCTGTGTAATCGCGCGCTAAAGAGATTAGCCCCCTTGCATCCATGCTGAGCTTGATCGTGCCATCGGAGCTCACGCGCTCGCCCGCCGCGAACGCCACAAACACTGCTCCGCCTGCGTGCGGACAGCGGTAGTAACATACCGGTTCCTGCGATAATCCGCACGCGATCGCGCTTAGAGCGTGGCCGTTTATCTCCGCGCTTAGTGCGAGCTTGGGCGTGCTAAGCGCGGCTAGCCCGTGCCACAAGCCGAAGTCGCGCACATCTCGCGCAAGGGCAAGCAGCCGCTTACCTAGACGGTTTATGTTCTCGTACCTCCACAGCTACGTGTGGCTACTGCTCGCTTCGCTGCCGATATACCAGATAGCGCGCGGCGCATCATCGCCGAAACTGATCTCGCCGCGCTTTAGATCCACAGACCGGCGCCTGCTCTTTACGATCAGCTTCGAGCCCGCCTCTTGCGCACTTGCGCCGCAACCCAAACACGCCGAAAACAGATCAATAAAGCTGCTCCTATCCACGCCCAAGCGGTCTAAAAATTTCATTTTGCTCCTTTGATCTCACGCCGATAAATTTAGCGCTTTTGCGGGATTTATCGGCGCGCCCTCTTATACGCCGTTTTGCTATAAAAGCTCGCGCTATGGAAATTTCATGCGGCGCGCAGTAAAATTTTATAAAGCCGCAGTGGATAAAATTTCATAGCAGGCGCCGTCGGAATAAAATTTTATAGCCGAGCTGCGGGCGCGACTGCAACTGTAGGAGATGACGGGCGCGACTGCAATAATCGGCTGGCGGACATAAAATTTAAACCGCTCGCGAAATGTTAAATTTGAAAGATGAAATTTTAGCCTAACGGCGAGCGGCAAAATTCTACGACCGAGCCGTAAACGCTAGAGCTTAAGGCGCCGCAAAATGGGCGCGCGCAACAGCGAATGTATCAGCTCGGACGACGAGCGATAGAGTTTAAACGCCGTGCAGTCATAAAATTTAAATCGTCTCTTAGGATCGTGAAATTTAAAGACGAAATTTCATACCGAACGGCGAGCTGCTAAATTTAAACGCCCGAGCGATCGTTAAAATTTAAAAGCAAATTTTACGGCCGCGCGACAAAAGATGAAAAAAGATGAAATTTGGACCATCCGCGTAAGTATAAAATTTAATCGATCTTCAGCACGCTCAAAAACGCCTCGCTCGGCAAATTCACCTTGCCGATCGTCTTCATGCGCTTCTTGCCCTCTTTTTGTTTCTCGAGCAGCTTGCGCTTGCGCGTGATGTCGCCGCCGTAGCACTTGGCGGTCACGTTTTTGCCCATGGCGCGAACGTTTTCGCGCGCGATGATCTTGTTGCCGATACTTGCTTGGATCGCGACCTCAAAAAGCTGCCGCGGTACGATCTCCTTCATCGCTTTGACAAGGTCGCGCCCCTTGGATTCGGCCTTTGAGGCGGGCACGATGATCGAGAGAGCATCGACCGCTTCGCCGGCGACGCGGATGTCGAGCTTTACGAGATCGCCGCGCCTGTAATCGATCGGCTCGTAATCAAAGCTCGCATAGCCCTTGGTGCAGGATTTGAGCTTATCGTAAAAGTCCATTATGATCTCGTTTGTCGGCACGTCGTATTCGAGCAGGACGCGCTCCGGCGTGATGTAGTCCATCTTGGTTTGGATGCCGCGGCGCAAATTTAAAAGGCTGATGAGATTGCCCAGAAACTCGCTCGGGGTAATGATGGTCGCCCTGACGTAGGGCTCCTCGATGCGCTCGATGAAATTTGGCGCCGGAAGCTCGCTGGGGCTGTGTATCCGCACGCACGAGCCGTCCGTGAGATACACGGCGTATGTGACGGTCGGCGCCGTAGCGATGAGATCGAGATCAAACTCACGCTCGAGCCGCTCCTTCACGACCTCCATATGCAGTAGCCCCAAAAACCCGACGCGAAAGCCAAATCCTAGCGCGAGCGAGGTCTCGGGCTCGTAGCTAAGCGAGCTGTCGTTTAGGCTGAGCTTATCCAAAGCGTCGCGCAGGTCTTCAAATTTATCGGTTTGCACGGGATAGATGCCCGCAAACACGAAGGGCTTGGCCTTTTCAAACCCGCCTACGGGCGCGACGGCACGATTTTTAAAAAGCGTGATCGTATCGCCTACCTGCACGTCGGCGACGTTTTTTAGCCCCATTACTACGATGCCCACTTCACCGCTGCTAAGCTCGCGGGTTTTGGTAGGCGCGAGCGGGTTGGGATACATCAGATCAAGGACCTCGTGGCGGTTCTCGCTACCCATGATATAGACCTCGTCGCCCTTTTTCAGCACGCCGTCGTAGAGCCTCGCAAGCGCGAGCGCGCCTAGGTAGTTATCAAACCAGCTGTCGTAGATGAGCGCCTTAAGCGGCGCGGCGTCGTCCGTTTTGGGCGCGGGGATGCGAGTGATTATCGCCTCTAAAAGCTCATTAATGCCCACGCCCGTCTTGGCGCTGACCTCGATCGCGCTGCTGCAATCAAGCCCGATGACATGCTCGATCTCATCTTTTACGCGCTGCGGATCGGCGGCGGGCAGATCGATTTTATTGAGTACGGGGATGATCTCCAGGTTGTGCTGTAGCGCGATATAGACGTTTGCGATGGTTTGCGCCTGCACGCCCTGGCTCGCGTCCACGACGAGGATCGCCCCCTCGCAGCTAGCCAGCGAGCGCGAGACCTCGTAGCTAAAATCCACGTGGCCAGGGGTGTCGATTAAATTTAAAACGTATTTCTCGCCGCCAAGCTCATACTCGAGCCGCACGGACTGCGCCTTGATCGTGATGCCGCGCTCCTTTTCGATATCCATCGTATCCATGATCTGGCTGCTCATCTGGCGCGCCTCGACGGCGTTGCACTCGCTGATTAGACGGTCTGCGAGCGTGGATTTGCCATGGTCGATATGCGCGATGATGCTGAAATTTCTGATATTTTTTGTTTTCAAGTGGCTTTTCCTGATGAAATTTTAAGCCACATTGTGCCGAAATTTCATTTAAAAACGGGTAAATAGGCTAATGGAGGAATGGAATTTATGAGGCGAAATTTATACGGTAGCTTTAGGCGGATCGGAATTTTGCGAAACGAAATTTTGAAGGATAAGGGAAAATGCGGGCGGCTTTGAGCAATAGAATTTTAAGTTTTATCGGCGGTGTGTTTTACCGCGATAGAATTTTAGGATGAGAGTTGGGCGCAGATTTTACTAATTGAATTCTGCGGCTATATTGAAATGTAAAATCTCGCGCAATAAAAATTTACAATAAGCTTTGCATGATCACACTACGCGAAACTTGCAACGCTGATAGCTCAGCATTTTAATAAACAGGAGGAGGATCGTCATACAAAATTTTGAAATTCTACCGCTTGGGATTAGCGCGCAATTCTATGCCGTTACGGCGCACAAATCTCAATGAGTAAAATTTTACCGCCAAGTCTTATAGTAAAATTTCGCAATTTAAAATTCCAAAAAAATTCTATCTCATGGAATTTGCAGACAAAAATTTACAAAGCAAAATTCCAAAATATTTGTCGCCAAGAAAACCAAAATTTCGCTCATAAAAAAAGGCTAGCCAGGAGGCTAGCCTTTATGCTACCAGCTTAGCGTAGATACTACCAATCGGTCTTTTGATTGTAAATATCGCGAATATCGCCCGTACCTAGCTTGCTAGTCGAAGTGTCGCTAGTGCTATTATCCGCTGTACTACCACCAGCGAATGATCCTACGTCGTCTTCCGTACCGGACTTGACTTGACCTTCTCCACCCCAGACTGTAGGTCTAACAGCTCTTACATTTACAGTAAGAGGATTGAAATACTGTGGCACACCAGGGAACCTGCTAGAGTAAGCTCCAGTAGTAGGAGGTACGGTAAACATAGTTTTTTGATTTCCAGCAGGCGTATGGATAAGCCATGGGTTAGTTTCAATACGTATTGTAGCCTGGCCCGGAGCAGTAGCTTGGATAGCTATATCTTCCTTGCCACCGCTTACTACATTACCTCTGCGAACAGTTACGCCAGTAGGCGTAAAGCTAGTATAAGCGCTTACGAATTCTGCTCCTATATTATTTAAAGTGGCCCTAGTATTTACTACGAACTTCGTAAAATCAGTTAGGCTATGATCTTGAGCCGCTAGCACGGTAAATATATTCGAGCTAGGGGCTTCATAAGCAAGTTCCGCGCTAGGAGCAGGCATATTCGCGCACCTATCGGTTCTACCGCAATAGATCTGCGTATAAATAGGTACGGTTACCCCGGTTCTGGTAGTGGCTTGATACACTCTAGATCCCAGGCTCTTGTCATATGACGTACCATAGACGAATAGCGCATAAGTGCCTACGTTGTCACTATAATCTATAACGGTTTTACCTGTTGCATAGGTCTTACTATTGGAATTAGCAGCGGCTATATAAGCAGCCTTACTTGCAGCTCCGGTTTCACCAACCTTTCTAGTGATGAAAGTATTAAAGTTCTCCTGGGATAACTTTATATCATCCTTCTTATATTGCTCCGAAGTTGTATCCGAGATAGCATTGTATGATTTATCAAATTTTGACGGCCAAAAATTTTCAGCGATACTAACCGTGCCATTTCCGATATTAAAGTCACTAGCGTAGATAAGCACCGGGGTGCTAGGGGTTTTATGCATCCTAGCGAAATTAAAATACACAGTTGAACCAGGAGTCTGTCCCTCTCTAAATCCTTGTGCCAAAATTCTAAAATCGCTCGACTTAGAATCGTAATTAATTCCTGTGCCGCCTTTCGGTCTATTGATAAGTCCGCCTATTAATGAAGCATCGGAGTAATAATTAAGCGCCATTCCAAGCGGTATAGGCATGCCATAGCCAACATCGGCGGCGGAAGCAGCTTCCTCCCAACCTCCGATAACAGTTGAGCTTAGGGTCCTTGCGTTATATGTATAGCATCTGCTATCATAACCCGTAGAGCCTAGGCACTCGTTAGAATTCTTAGCGAAAAACTGTGTACCACCACGGATATTGTAAACAACGGTAGGTCTATTAGGATACGGCACGTAATTTGTATCTCCGCCGGTCCTGCTAGCGGTAGCCGTGGAGCAACGTCCATCGGCACTATTGCTAGCGCAATCAAATCCAAAATTTAGCGCAAAATCAAGATCGCTCGAAAATCCGCACACGGCTTGAGGAGTGCCGCCAACATCTTGCTTATATCCGTCATAAAGCGTAGCGATGACATCCTTATAAACTTTGTCAGATAGATACGCCACGGCATTAACTTTAAGTTTGGCAAGCTGGCTTATCTGACGCGTTACAGCTAAATTCTGTGCGGGATTTTCGCCTGGATATACTACAACATTATTCTCAATATACGGATCATTAAAATATGTATATGCGGATGTTCCGCCGGTGATATTATTATCACCTACGCCAGTTGTTATACCATTATCAAGGCTTACGAGCGACATTCTGATACGATCCGGTCGGTATCGCAATACAATATTGTCGTTTATAGCTTTATCTTTGTTAGCAGCAATTCTCATGCCTACGTCGCAACCTACCATACCTTTAGCGTCCGGAGTATTGCTAGATGAATTGATAATACATTTAGCACTCTTCCACTTTTTAGAGTATGTCTGATCGGAGTAAGCATCCGTCCATGAGTTATCATAGACGCTTACCAGTACATCACCGACATTATAGTAGTTAAAAATTTTATCAGCATTTGCACCTAATCCTTCAGTATAAATGACGGCATTTTCTTTATCTTTATCCGCAGAAGCTTTTCTAGACTGAGTCATCAAATAAGCGCCTTGAGAATTGCCTTTGCCGCTGAATTTCGCCACACCTCCAGTCTCTACGATATCTCTAGCATTAAAATCCGCCCATAAGCTTACGGCATTTTTATCCCATACTCTTCTATACGATGCGTCGAATTTTGAGCTTGTACCATTTAACACGCACGAAACATCATCACTCTTGCCAAAAGAGCCCTTTTTGATAGTCGATGGATCGATCTCGTATTTGCCTGTCTCGACATTGTATTTAGCACCGGAATACTCTACTGCAGTACCGCCGTAGCAACCGTCTTGCTTTACACCGCGTTTTAATGTAGTAGTGGCTGTTTTTCTATCGACATAATAAGACTGGGTATCTACATTAGCCACACATTCATTAGATATGAATGGGCGCAAGTAAGTCTGGATGCCACGGATCTTAGTCGATATATCTTGAGTATCGTCGGAATCCGTACCATAGCTTTTACGTAGATGATAGCGCTGATTACCTAGGTCGCCGCCAATTCTTGCAGTATAGTTAGGTACGCCGTTATCGCTGTAACTTCTAGCTGATATTACGTGCGCTAAAATATCTGCGTTCTGCTCATAGTCACCACCCACGCGAAGTTCGGTAGGATTATAAACATCGGTACTAACGCCTTTTTTAGTTATATCGCCACTAGCGGTAGTATCTACGATCTTGCTATATTTACCGGAATTATTTAGCGCATCGGTATCTACTTTGAAATACGCAGGGCGGAGTACGAAGTTATCGCTACCGCATATATGGAACGAGCCGTCTTTTGACATTTTAATTCCGAACTCATTGCTAGCCGTATCTATACTATTTTTAAGCTCATCCAGCTTCTTTTGTATAATATTATCCCAGATATCCTTCTTTTGTTCCGCAGTCAGACTTTTATTGCACCAATCAAAATCTTCATTGGCTTCACAATACCCGTATTGCTTCTTAAGCTCCCATTTTTTAAGCTCTAAATAGTAAGCCTTAGGATCCTCACTGTTTAAGTCCTTATCTTTTATATACTTATCTAAATCGGATCTCGAGGTAGCTTGCTCGTCAGGACGATAACTAAGCATAAATGTAAGACCTTGATACGCATCACCTATCTCTATATTATTTAGAGTTAAAATGCTCTTGTTTTTAAAATCTAATTCCTTATCTACAGAATAGGAATCGCCATTTAGCTTAAACGGAATTTTTAAGGTATCAGTTACTGATCGGCATGCATAAACTACGCTATTTTTCTTATCATCCTCACTGACTTTGTCTGACGTAGTAGCAGCATTTTTTGCCCTGATGACGGACAAATATAATTTTCCTCCCAAGCCAAATTTCTCAAGCTTTCTATCCTTGCTACCGATATATACGAGCTTACCTGTATTAGGATCTTTTTTAAAGTAAGGAGAATTCGCAGCCGCACCGATATAATCTGTACATTTACCGGTTTTATCGTCATAAGACTTACAATATTGGCTCTCGTAATCTGGTCTAAAGATGAGTTTTGCATCAAAAGGCTTATCGGAGATTTGAGTATATAGCCTATCATCGTCGTCGCTATTACTAAAATTCTTATTTACTACTTGCAAACCACTTAGCGGCTGGATATCAACACTTTTAGAAACCTTCGTTGCATCGCATAGCTCAAGTTCAGAGGCACTATCCATATCTAGGACGACTCGCTGACCGCCGCCGATATCTAGACTCATCTTGTAGCTTAATGTCACGGCAGGAGCTTGAAGAATTTTTGCACCGGTATTAACGGTAGCGTTAAACTCACCATACGCCGCCTTACCTGGTCTCATTAGACCGCCCACCGGAGTAGTCGTGCCAGCTTTTATCTCTCCTGCACCCTCGCCGATATAGAATTTTAAGACATTATTATCTAGCGTCGTAAATTGCCTATCATTATAGATAGGATCCGTAACATTTGGGGTGCCGCCATTTATGACATCTTTCATCGTCTTATATGCACCCTTTTGACCATCGCGTAGATAGACCAGTTTCTCTGCAGCCGCTGCAGGTATGGTATTTGTAGTGGTAGTGATAGGATCGTTTATGGCTAGTTCATTATTTATAGTAGAACTATCTTTGGTATAGGCAGCGCCTGCCTGAGCAAAATCGATTGACACTACTGCACCTACAGCATCCTCGCTATTACCACCATTTAGTCTGTTTTCGAATTTCATTCTATAGTAGATATGCTCGCCCGCAACTACTGGATTTTTGATCTGCTCTGGCTTATTGTCGTCAATCTCAGTCTTACTATATCTGCTACCGATAACTTTGCCATTCTGCGGATCTTCATCTTTAGTTCTAAAGAATTTTACCCAGTTAGCGGCATTATATACCTCATACTGATAGCATAGTTGAGGAACATACAGATCTACTGATATTGCTATCATACTTATAAAGTTTTGATCGGATTGGTTGTTTGTTGAGTTATACGTACCACCCAGTTCCAACTTTATACTTGATTGCCCGTAGCCCATTTTATCGCTTATATCAAATTCATCTAAATCCACGGCGGCTGCCTGATCCGCTCCCTCGTAATGCTTACCTCTTAGGATTTCCGGTATCGCAGCATATCCACCATTTTCGCTTCTTAGCCTCATAATGGTACCGCCGAATATATTAGAATACCATTCGCTTCCGATTTGAGCCAATGCGTTTATTCCATTAGACCAAGCGGCATTAGGAGTATATAAAGTATCCATTTTACCGCCCGCTTTTTTATTCTCTACTCTAAAAAATTCCTTCGTCTTATCATTGCCGCTCATTTCAGGTCCAAGTTTCGCCTCGCCACCAAAACCTAAAAAACTAAGCTTAGCATTAACGCGACCGCTCCTAGGAGTGTAAAAGCCTTTTAACTCGGCTTTTACGTTTATAGATTCATTTGCGCCTGCCCAAGGTGTAATAGCTATAAAATCACCATATACGGTTACGTTTTTAGGCTTGTAATAATCGTTTTTAAATTTTGCAGCCTCTGCGTAAGTAAACGGTTTCGCTACACCTACAGGATTAGCAGGGCTTTGTAAATCTGCCATTAGCTTATTTCTAGAGTCCAAGGTCTTATCATATACTATGATTACACCCCAGCCACCCCACATACCAAGTCTAATATTTTTTAACTCACCATTAATAAGGGCTGCACCGGCATTATCCCTACCATCGCTAGCTACTATGTTTCCTACGGTAAAATCTATACTATCAGAGTAATCAACAAAGTTTGCCTTCACTTTATCCGTAATATCTGCAAAGCAGCCGTATTCCAAACGCATCTCTACCTTCCGAGGGTTAGGAAGATTTCTATAGCTAGCATTCTCCCTATAATTCCAGCCGGCTACGCCGTTACATCTATCCCTCGGGATATCTATAGGAGCAGTACTTGTTGCACTTTTTGAGCTTTTCATTCTAAGCTTAGCCCATTTATACCATTTCGCAAACTTAACTCCGTCGCCATTTCCTACGTATTTATCCCATCCCTCATTGATAAGCTCTCTTGCCTCTCTTACGTTACCTTGCCAATACAAAGCTGCAAAAACGATATCATCTTTAGTAATACCCTTAGGTAGTTTTAGAGTCGATTTGGAGCTATTTAGATAAAAGGCACCCGCCGAAGTATCTGGATCCTCTTTTAAATAATGACCGTTTGCGCCAGCTATAAAGTTTTTATCCACTCCTTTTGTAACTCCGTCCCAATCAAAACTAAGCACTGTATTTCCAGCTACGGCATAGTCTCCAAATACATAGGTACCGGGACCGCCAAATCTAACTACAGGGGTTTGATTTTTCCAATCTCGAATACCACTAAAATTCCATGTTCCACAATGATTATGACCGGCGCCATCTCCACATTCACCGCTTGAATACCAATACCAATGCGGATCACTACTATTGATCACGCCACTATCAGGGTATTCCCAAGGATCTATAACGGCGGGATTGATCTTAATATTGGGTCTATTATCCGCAAAGGCCCCCGCCACGAAACAAAACAACAGCGCCAAAATGGGCGCAAAGCTAAAACTCTTAACTTTCATGATACTACCCTCCGGTCAATAACATAATTTTTAGCTACTATTTTACATTTTTTTTGCTTAAATTTTATATGGATATGGAACAAATATAAATAAATTTTAAAGATTTCCTAAAAGAAAGATTTTATAAAATGCGATTTTGTTTATCTTGGGCTACATTAAAAATAATATAATAACAAATAAACAACAACTCTCAAACAATTAAAGTAAAGGCGCGAGAATTCCGCGCCTTAAAAATTCTAAAATTCTAAAATTCTAAAATTCTAAAATTCTAAAATTCTAAAATTC
>NZ_CALGPY010000007.1 GCF_937959485.1 uncultured Campylobacter sp. | reverse complement strand
CGGTGCGAAACAGAATTGTGATTATACAAGAGTGATGCTTAAAGGGGGCTGAATAGGAAAGATTTTAAACTAAATAAATTTTATGTTCGGCATGTGCTATAACTTCGCCGATGATAGCGCTACTAGCGTAGCCTGCGTTTTTTAAATTTACAAGCGCTCGCGCCGCGTCCTTTTCCGCTACGGCAAGCAGAAGTCCGCCGCTGGTTTGTGCGTCGCAAAGCGTTATGTCCGGCTCGGAATCGACACCAGGCGCGATAAATTTTAAATTTTTATAGCTTCCGGCGGGGATCAGCCCCTCATCAAGGCATCTGAGGGCGCTTTTTAAAAGCGGAATTTTGCTAGGATAAATTTTAAAACTCACGTTCCCGTTTATCATTTCAAGCGCGTGTCCGAGCAGCCCAAAGCCCGTTACGTCGGTTGCGGCATGTATTTTTAAGCCTGCTAGCGCACCCACGGCATAAAAATTTAACAAAATCATGCTCTCTATCGCGTCACGAAATTCTTCAAATTTAAGAAATTTCGCCTTTATAGCCGTAGCGATAATGCCCGTACCGAGGGGTTTTGTTAGGATCAGCAGATCGCCTTCGCGCGCAGTGTTATTGCTCCAAAATTTACGCGGATTCACCCGCCCCGTAACGCTAAGTCCATAATAAATTTCGGGGGTAGAGATGGTGTGGCCGCCCACCAAGACCCCTCCGCACTCTTTGATCTTATCTTTGCCGCCGCGCAGAATTTCGCGCAGAATTTCGTTTGAGAAATGACAATCGTCAAAACCCACGATGTTTAGGGCGTTTATCACTTCGCCGCCCATCGCAAATACGTCGCTTAGGGAGTTTGCCGCCGCGATCTGTCCGAAGACAAACGGATCGTCCACTAAAGGGGTGATAAAATCGAGCGTCTGCACGAGTGCAAGATCGTCGCTTATGCGAAATACGCTCGCATCTTCGTTGCTGCAGGTTGACGAAAGCAGGTTTACATTGGGCTCGATTAAATTTCCAAGATTTTCGGTTAGACCCGCCGGGTCAAGCTTGGCGGCTCAACCGGCGGCTGCAATAAATTTCGTGAGGTTAAAATCTCTGTAGATCATAGTTTGATTACTTCGTATTTCGATAGGACGTCCATGATTTCGTATGCGTTTGAAATCTCGCCGATCGCGAGCTTATCGACCAGTTTGTAGCCCTCCAGACAGCTTCCGCAGCTTAAAATTTCAGCTCCCGCTTCGTTTAGCTTTTTGATTGCCTCAAAGCATTCGTGGCCGCGGTTCGTAGTTATAAGCACGGCGTTGTTTACGCAGATCACCTTCACTGGCTTTTCGTCTAAGCTTAGCGCCGCGCCTAAAAATTTAGCAAGTAGACTCTTTCCGATCGGGCCGCTTCCGCACTGCTCCTCGTTTAGAAATATCACCTTGCCTCTTTTTGGCACCGTGACGTCACAATAAATATCGTCGATATTTTCATCTTTCAGCTCGTCCGTTTTTACGGTTTTTATAAGTGTATCGGCGCCCGCTTGTGAAATTCGCGCCTCAAAGCCGTTTTTAGCCAAAAAGCGTTTTATGTTTTCACGAGGCGCTACGTCGTTTACTAAAATTTCTAAACTCTCTCCGATTTTTAGCTCGCCGAGGGCTTTTTTAGTGCGTAAAAGCGGCTCCGGGCAATTTAAATTGCGACAATCTAGTTGCATATGTAATCCTTAAAAATAAAATTCTTTGAACCTCAAAGCTAATGCGAGCCGCGCGCAAGCAGGCCCGCATAAAATTTACCCAAGTTATAAGCGCGGGTACTTCGCTTCAAATTGCGATTTAGCGATCTGCCCTTTATCGAGCAGCTCGCGATACCAGTAGTGGTGAAGTACGTAAACTTCCTCCTCCGGCTTGTGTCCGTCGATCATCGAGTGGATGGCGCCGCTGATCGCAAAGACCGCCATATAGATATGCACAAGCAAAAATACCGCGCAGACCGCGCCCAAAAAATTATGAATAATCGCGCTTGCTCTTAAAATTTCGATCTGGCTCATACCTAGCGCACTTCTCATCGCCGGGATATCGTAGTCTAGGAAAAACATCGACGCGCCCGTAGCTATCATCACTATGCCGCCTAAAGTAGCGACCCAAAACCACGCCTTTTGGCCTGCGTTAAATTTACCCGCAGGGATCGTGCGCTTCTTTTTGCTTAAATAGCCGCCCACGATCATCATCCATCTGATATCGTAAGCTCGCGGCAGCATGCGCCAAAACCATAGTAAAAACATCGGCACGACGGAGATTGCAAACGCTATCGTAGCTAGTCCGTGAGCGTTTTTACAAAATCTCACGAAAGCGCCGCCGCCGAATTCTTCGCCAAACATCATAATCAAGCCTGTCGGAACCAAGATCGCCCATGCCACGGCCGCTACAAGATGGTATAGTCGCTCAAATTTATTAAATGCGTAGATCGGCTTGCCCGCGTGATGATCGAAGTGCTTCGGCCCTATGATCGCGTAGTGCCCAATAAAAGCTATGATTACGCCCAAAACCGCGCCCAGCGCCAGCCACGCAAAAAAGCCCGAGCTTTGCAGATGTCCTTGAAATTGCAGAAAAATCGGGCCGAAGCCGTTGCCGTAGCTATCGATGTTTTCAAGCCTTGCATTGCCCCAAACATCGCTATTTCCCTGCACAATATCGGCATATTTTTTCTCTTCGGCCTGCGCATAAATACAGGCGAAAAGCGCGAGAAACAATCTTTTCATGGATTTCCTTAGATATAAAATTTAAGCCGATTATATCATTTTTTGCAAAAAATTTTCTTACAAAGCAAAATTACATTTTTGCATTAAGTGCGGCGCTAGTTTCGCCTCGCATACTCGTCGTAGCCGAATTTTTTGATTGCCAAAACCTCTCCGCGCTCATCTACCAAGACGAGATCTGGCAGCTTAATGCCGTTAAAGGTCGTATTTTTCACGATCGTGTAGTGGATCTGATCCTCGAAAATCACCCGATCGCCGATGTTTAGCGGCGCGTCAAATTTATACTCGGGCCATCCGCTCTCAAGCCCCACGACGTCGCCTGCGAGGCAGGTATTCCCGCCGAAACGATAGCTAAATTTACCGCTCTCGCTCTCGCCGCGCACCGCAGGACGATACGGCATCAGCACGGTATCGGGCATATGAGCTTCAGCGGAAGCGTCTAAAATAGCGATTTTAGCGTCGTTTTCTACTATATCAAGCACGCTAGCGACCAAATATCCGCACTCCCAGCCGACCGCCTCGCCGGGCTCAAGATAAATTTCGACCTCGTATTTTTCGCGAAATTTTTTAATTAAATTTATCAGCAGCTCCACGTCGTAGCCTGCGCGCGTGATATGATGCCCGCCGCCGAAATTTAACCACTTTAGGGCTCTAAAATACTTGCCGAATTTCGCCTCGAAAACCTCAAGCACCCGCTCTAGGCTCTGAGCGCTTTCTTCGCACAGCGCGTGAAAATGCAGCCCCGAGATGCCGCGCAGAAACTCGCCGTCTTGCAAGATCGCCCGCTGCAGCGCTTCAAGGCTCATCCCGAGCCTGCTAAAGCTGCCGCACGGATTGTAAGTGTCTTTGGGCGCGAAGGAGGTCTGCGGATTTAGCCGCAGTCCGCACGATGCTCCCGCAGCAAGCGCTTTTGTGCGGTATTTTTGCCACTGCGTGGCGCTATTGAATACGACGTGATTTGAAATTTTTAAAATTTCATCCAAATCATCCTCTTTGAACGCGGGCGAGTATGTGTGAATTTCGCCGTTTTTGATAAATTCCGCGGCAAATTTCGCCTCATGCAGACCGCTGCAAGTCGCACCCCGGAGGTACTTGTCAACGTAAGGCATCGCGAAGCTAAACGCAAAGCCTTTTAGCGCACATAGAATTTTTGCGCCGCTTCGCTCGCCTACGCCGCGTAAAATTTCTAAATTTTTTACCAGTTTTTGCTCCTCGCATACGTAAGCGGGGGTCGAAATTTCATCGATTTTCATCGTTTTTCCTCATTAAATTTTTACGCAATTATATAAAATTTTATGAATTTTTGGTTAAAATCGCCCAATCTTTAAAAAAGGACAAAAATGGTAGAGGTAGAATTTTTAGGGCCGATCGGGCGCGAGCCCCTGCGCCTAAACGCAAGCTCCCTGCAAGAGGTAAAAGCGGAGCTGCAAAAGGACGAAGGCTTGCGCGAGTGGCTCGCAAACTGCGCCGTAGCGGTAAATGATAAGATGGTTTATGATGCGAATTTTGCGCTCAAATCCGGCGATCGCGTGAGCCTTTTGCCTCCCGTTTGCGGCGGCTAAGCCTAGGAGGCGGCGATGAGCGAGGCTAAATTTAACCAAGAAATTTTAAGCGGGACTAAGCCCGAAATTTATGAGGGCGGCTTGGACGTAGATGCGATTTTATCGCGCTGGTACGCTAAATTTAAGGACGCAAATTGCGGCGCGTTCATCACTTTTGTGGGCATCGTGCGCGAAGAGGGCGGCATCTGCGCGCTGAGCTTCGATATCTACGAGCCGATTTTGCGGACGTGGTTTGAAGCGTGGCAGCAAAAGGCTGCGGCACAGGGCGCATTCGTTCTTTTTGCACATTCAAACGGGGGCGTGCCGATCCATGAAAGTTCCTACGTCGCAGGCGTCGTAAGCCCGCAGCGCAAGGTCGCTCTGGCGCTCATAAACGAGTTTGTGGAGGATTTCAAGGCGGCTGCGCCGATCTGGAAATACGACGTAAAGGGCGGTAAAATCGAGGGCGGCAAAGTAGTAGGCGGGAAGAGGATCTACGCGGCGGATCGCTCGCAGAGGGTAAAAGGCGCAGGGCTTTTGGGTTAAATTTAAAAGCACGCGCCGTCTTAGCCCCACAGGCCTGCTTCGATTCAATTAAATTTAATCAAAACGGCGATTGCGCCGACAAGCAAAATTCCGCTTAGAAAATACTGCAGAATTTCAAAATAAAGATTTTGTGTAAATTTAGCGGCTGAGGCTAAATTTAAAGATCAAAATTTACTCTAATCCTGCCCCTGCGCTCCGATAAGTATGGTCGAGCGAGGATTAAAATTTTAAGTCTAAATTTATAGCAAATTAATCAATCCAGTCGATGCGCTGCACAGCAAATAAAATGGCGCTATAATCGTCTTGTAAACCCGCGCGGCGTAAAATAAAATTTAAACCCAATTTCGCGCGCCATATCCGCGAGCAAAAATGAAACGCAGTGCAATAAAATTTTAAAATTTCATTGCAAATAGCCATCTCCAGTAAGCGGCGACTAAAATTTAAACACGTCCTTAGCTTCAGCGATACGCTCACCAAGGCTCGCAGCGGTATCTTCGCCACTTGCTGCGCACCTAAAGATCGGTTCAAGCACCTCGGCAAAAAAGCCGTTTAGCCCCTCCTGCATGATCTGCGCATTGTTTTGATAGCGCGCTAGCCCCATAAATACGCCGTGCCCGATCGCACCCAGGCCCTTTGCCTCATCGGTGATAAACTTATTCAGCGCCTTGCAAACCGCAACGACCGCGCTTGCATTTACGATCTCGCGATCTCTTAAATAATCCTCAAGCGCGCCGTAATCGCACTCGCATCTGATCCATCTAAACGCCTTTGCAATCGACGGCGAAACGCATTTGTGCTCATTTAGAGTGCATAGGACGTATAAATTTTTAGGCACCGCAAAATATGAGCGGCCGTCCTTTAAAACGACGCTGGCGCGCGCTTTCTCGCCCTCTTCAAAGCCGTCGATTACGTGAGAGTTTTTCGTGCGGATCAGCGAAAGCTCGTCTTCCTCGTCGTAGCGGCGATCCAAAAGCACCGCGGCCTCGCCTAAAATTTTATCCAAACTCGCGGCACTTGCATTGTCGATCAGAAAATAATACTCGCCCTTCGGATCGTTTAGCGCCTCCTTGCAAAGCGCCTTAAACTCGCCGCTAATGAAGCTTTCACCGTAAAATCCGTCGATAAAATCACGGTATTCGAAGCCTTCGTGCAGGCAAACGTAGCGGAAATTTTTCGCCGCAAGTTTCTTTTCGGTGATCAAAGATCGCAGCCTGCGAGTTTTGCCGGTGCCGATCGCGCCGTAAAATATCGTATTTTTAGCGACCTCTTCGCTTTTGTAGTTTTTGACGTATTCGAAAAATAGCGACGAATACACGATCCTAGCCGCGCCCACGACATCCTGCGGATACGGGGTAAATTCCGCGATAAATCGCGAGCTCACCTCGTAAAATTCTTCAAAAATTTCAACCTTTTCGTCGTAGAGCAAGGATAGAATTTGCGCGGTTTCATCGCGATAAACGAGCGTCGGAAACTCGTCGTTGCACTGCGCAAATATGCTGGCTAGCAGATAGAGCTTCTCGCGCGAAATTTGCGCGAAATCGCCGCCCTCGGCAAGCCCTAAATTTAGCATCCCGTCGTCGCTAAGGTAGCTGTCGATCAGATAGAAATTATCGGCATTTATCGCGGATTTTAAAAATTCCATCAATACGAAGGGCTGATTATGTAGCGCCACGTCGAAAAAATCGATCGCCAAAGCGCTATCCACCGCCGTAAGAAGTCTGTAAAGCTCGTCGTAAAAATTGACTAGCTTTTGTTTGAAAATATCGCGAGCGGTGCGCTCCTGCGAATAGCTATTGAAATTTTTAACGATATTTTCAATAAAAACATAAAGCGATACGATGTTTTTATCCTCGCCGCTAAGCACGCTATCTACGCTTTTTACGGCATTTTTAGGAAACAACTCCTTTTTGCCGACGATGCGGTCTTTAAAAGCGAAATCGTAATAAAACGCGCTGATATTGGAATCAAAAAACTGATCCATAAAGAAATACTCGGCGTGCGCGAACTTCTCGCCCAAAGATAAAATTTTGCAGCTTCTAAGATTGCCGTCGCTAAGATTTATATATAAAGTTTGCAAAAACTCATTCTCGGTCTCATCAAAGCTCGCCAAGCAGCGCTTGATCTCGCCTAAATACTTTGAAATCGCGGTTTGTTTTTTAAGCCAGAATTGGTTTTTGTTGTGATTTTTCCAGCTGGCGACCAGCGACTCTATCTTTTCCTTGCTAAAATCTTGCATGACTCATCCTTGAAAGATTAAAATTGTGTATTGTACTTGAATTTAAATAAATAATTAATAAAACTCTGATCTCGCGACGGAGCTGAAAGCAAATTTTATTAAATTTACGCGCCCGGGCGGTAGGAAATTTTAAAATTTACTGCGCGCTAGATCTATCCGCGACCCTGCACCAGCGGGACGAACTCGCAGGCGCCGAGCTCCTCTTCTTTGATCTCGCTTGGCGAAATTTTATTAAATCTAACGATCTTTTGCGAGCCGCCTCTATTCATCGGAGCAACCAAAATTCCGCCGATTGCCAGCTGTGCAAATAGCCGCTCGTCGATACGCTCGGCGCACGCGGAAAGCAAGATCCTATCAAAAGGGGCGAAATTTTTCCATCCCGCGTTACCGTCGTCGTGGCGCAGGCTGATATTTGAAATCCCGAGATTTGCAAAGTGTCTTTTCGCCTCGCCCACCAGCCGCTCGACGCGCTCTACGGCAAAGACGCGGTGCACCATCCTACTTAAAATCGCCGCTTGATAGCCGCTACCGCAGCCGATCTCTAAAATTTTCTCGACCTTCGGATCCACGCTTAGCGCCATCGTCATGCGCGCGACCGTCAGCGGCGAGCTGATCCACTGGCTGGCTAAAATGGGCTGCGCGTTAAGGCTGAAAGCGTGCGCGCCGAGCGGGGCGAACTCGCTTCTAGCGACGCTGCAAAACGCCTCAAAAAGCGCCGGATTTAAACTCACCTGCTCGGCGATGTCGTTTGCCATCTTTTCGCAACGAAGCCGCTCTAGCGAGACCATAGCGCGCTCCCGATTGAACTCGCTTCGAATTTAAAGCCGCGGAAATTTTCGCTTCGCTTAAATTCGGGGTCTATAAAATTTTTAAAAATACCGCCAAAGCGTTCGCGCTGCACCGAAAAAGCATACGCCGCATTTCGGTACATAGCGCGGCTAAATTTTAAAAATTTTGCAGGTAATACGCTTTCTGCGCTCATCACATGCCCGTACCGCACCGGATAAGTATCTGCAAAATATCCGTACCGAGATGCGACGGCTCTAAATTTCAAACCGCAAAATCCGCTAAAAATCATCGAAACTCAAACTTCCTTTGCTGTAGTTCGTGACTTTGCTCTCGAAAAAATTGCTCTTTTGATCGTTAAATTTAGAAAAATCATCGACCCATTTTATCGGATGTTTCGCGCCGTATCGCTTCTCAAGCCCGATGGCAAGCAGGCGCTGATCGACCAGGTAGTGGATGTATTCTTCGATGATATCGTCCGTAAAGCCCATTATTTGATTATCCGTGATGTATTTGCCCCAATCGATCTCTAAGTTTCCCGCCGTCTCGAACATCTCGTAAATTTTATCCACGTTGCGTTTGTTAAACAGATCGGCGCGCTCCTTACGGACGGAATTTATCATGTTTTGAAATAGCAGTAGATGCGTGATCTCGTCGCGCTGTATGAAGCGGATCATCTGCGCGCTGCCTAGCATCTTGCCCGCACGAGCAAGCGCATAGATCGAGGTAAAGCCGCTATAAAAATAGATCCCCTCTAAAATTTGATTCGCCACCATCGCTAGCAGCAGCTTATCATCGCTAACCTCGCCCGCAAGCTCCTCATAGACGCTTGAGATATAGTCGTTTTTCCTGCGGAGCATATCGTCGTGCTTCTCCATCTCGTAAATGAGATCGGTGTTCTCACAGATCGCCTCGACCATGACGGCGTAGGATTTGCTGTGGTTGGCCTCCTCGTAGGCTTGGCGCGCGAGCACTGCGTTAATCTCCGGAGCCGTGATGTAGGGGTTGATATTATCGGCGAGATTGTTGGTCTGAAAGCTATCCATCGATATCAGCTGGCTCCACACGAGATCGTACATCCGCTTCTCGGCGCTTGTGAGATTGAAGTTATAATCGCGCACGTCGTCCGTGGTATCGACCTCTTTAGGAAACCAGGTGTTGGCCTCCATTAGATCCCAAAGTTTCAGCGCCCATTGATATTTCGCCTTGGTAAAATTTAAAATACCCTGCGGATTGCCGCCGAAGACCTTGCGATCGGTAAGCGTCTCGTCGGAGAAGGGGTTGTAGATTTTTTTCCTATCCATTTTTTGCCTTTTTAAAAATTTCGGCGTATTTTAGCCAAAGCAAGCTAAATTTACCTTTTGTTTTGAAGCGGCAATGGCTACACGGCGTGAAATTTAGCGCGAAGTTAAATTTACGCGGTATAAAATTTAAAGCCCTTGATAAACATAGAATTTTACGCCGCAAGCGGAGCGAAATTTAAACATAGCAAGCAGAGGTGCACTAAATTTTAAAGCTTCCCGTAAGGCGAAATTTATCGCGGCGCAATATATGCCGGACAATGCGCGCTAGAAAAATTTCATCGCGTTCATCGCGGTAAGACGCGCGCGGCAGCGTAAATTTAATCAAAATTTCGAAGTTCGATCTTTAGATCGGTACGAATTTTGCTCGGATCAAAGCTTGCAAGCGGCGCGCTTAAATTGCCGAAATTATCGCCGGTGGGCAGGAAGTTTTGTAGATAATAGACGCCGCGGTAGCCCTCGCTCCATAAAATTTGCGCCATCTGCTCGACCTTCGCTTCGTTTAAAAAATCGGCATGCACGGTCGTTCGCACCTCAAATTTAAAATTTTGCCGCAGCAAAAGCCTAAGAGTTTGCAGAAATCTATCATATAAATTTGACTTTGTAATGAGCTCAAAATCCTGCCGCGGCGCCTTAAAATCAAGCGCTATATAATCGATCAGCCCTAGGCTTAGCGCATCTTCGATCTTTTGCGGATTTGAGCCGTTGGTATCAACCTTGAGCAAAAAGCCGCGCTGCTTAACTTCGTGCGCCAGCGGGATAAAATCGCTCGCACAGGTGCATTCGCCGCCGCTAAATACGATGCCCTGAAGCTTGCCCGCGCGCACATCCAAAAAGCGCAGAAACTCTTCGTTTGAAATTTTACCCCGTGAAGTAACGATTTGAGGGTTGTAGCAGTAATTGCAACGCATATTGCAGCCGCAAAACCACGCGATCGCGGCGATGTGATCAGGAAAATCAAGCATCGTAAACGGCGTGATCTCGTAAATCTGCGCGTTACGCAGGTTTAAGGCTTGCGGCGGCTTCGTATGCGTTTGTTGCATTTGGCCGGTAGCGGCGACTAGGCGATCTGCTTTTTGTCTTTTTTCTCTTCAAAAAAGACGCGCTCTTTGTGTTCGCCCTTCTTTCCGATATTAAAGCTCTCTACTGGGCGTAAATAGCCCATTACTCTTGTGTAAACGACGCATTTTGTGCGTTTTGCTTCTAACTCTTTTGGAAATTCCATTCTCCATCCTTTCATTAAGATTAAAATTTAAATCGCTATTTAAGCGCCCTTGCTCTGCTTGGCTTTGTATTCCGCGAGCAGCTCCTCGTCGCATTTCGGGCAGTATTCATGCTCGCCGCTGATGTAGCCGTGCTTATGACAGACGCTGAAAATCGGCGTAATCGTGATATAAGGAAGCTTGTAGTTTTGCACTACGCTTTTTACGAGCTGTTTGCACGCCTGAGCCGAGCTGATGCGCTCCTTCATATACAGATGCAGCACCGTGCCGCCTGTATAGGAGCTTTGCAGCTCGTCCTGCATCGCCAGCGCCTCGAACGGATCGCTTCCGAAATTTGCCGGAAGCTGCGTCGAATTGGTGTAGTATATGTTTTTATCAAATCCCGCTTGGATGATATCTGCGTAGCGCTTCTTATCCTCTTTGGCGAAGCGATACGTCGTGCCCTCGGCAGGCGTGGCTTCGAGATTATATAAATTTCCGGTCTGCTCCTGAAACGAGCGGATCTTCTCGCGCAGATACTCAACCATTTTAAGGGCAAATTTACGCCCGAATTCCGTCGTAATATCTTCTTTGTTACCGCTGAAATTTCGGATCATCTCGTTTGCGCCGTTGATACCGATGGTACTGAAATGGTTATTAAAGCCCGGCAGATAGCGCTTCGTATATGGATACAAGCCGCGCTCGAACATCTCGGTAACAAATTTTCTCTTTTTCTCAAGCGTCGATTTGGCAAGCTCTAAAAGCTCGTCCAGCCTCGCATACAGCGCCTCTTCGTTATTTTTATATAGATAGCCTAGGCGGGCTAAATTTATCGTTACGACGCCGATGCTTCCCGTCATCTCCGCGCTTCCGAAAAGTCCTCCGCCGCGCTTAAGAAGCTCGCGCAGATCAAGCTGCAAGCGGCAACACATCGAGCGTACGGCGCCAGGTTTATACGCCTTTGGATTGGGTACGCGCTCGCCATTTTCGTTCGTGATATATTGCGAGCCGATAAAATTTTGAAAATAGCTTGAGCCTACTTTGGCGGTGTTTTCAAATACCGCGTCAGCCGCAGGCGTATCCCAATCAAACTCCTCCGTTAAATTTACCGTAGGAATCGGGAAGGTAAAGGGCTGACCGCACTTATCGCCCGTCGTTAAAACCTCGTAAAATGCAATCACGATGCGGTTCATCTCAGGCTCGAAATCGCCGTAAGTCAAAGCCTCGAGCGAGTCCTTGCCGCGCCTTTTAGCCTCGGCCAAAAGCTCCTCGTCGTGCAAATTTTTAAATAGATGCTCGTTGTTGTGCGTAGGGATTTGCGTTTTTAGATCATCCGGGCAGGTCATATCGATGGTGACGTTGGTAAATGGGCTTTGACCCCAGCGCGCCGGGACGTTTAGGTTGAACACGAAGCTAGTGATCGCCTTTTTGACCTCATCGTCGCTTAATTTATCGCGGAAAACGTATGGCGCCAGATATGTATCAAAGCTACTAAACGCCTGCGCGCCCGCCCACTCGCTTTGTAAAATTCCAAGGAAATTAGCCATCTGATACAGCGCTTCGCGGAAATGCTTCGGCGCCTTGCTCTCGACCCTGCCGCGCACGCCGTTAAAACCCTCGTTTAGAAGCACGCGCAGGCTCCAGCCCGCGCAATACGCCGTAAGGCAGTCCAGATCGTGGATATGATAGTCGCCGTTTCGGTGTGCCGCACCCTCCTCGCGAGAGTAAATTTTATCTAGCCAGTAGTTTGCGATGACCTTGCCGGCGGTGTTATTTATCAGGCCTGCGTTTGAGTAGCTAGTGTTGGAATTTGCTAAAATTCGCCAATCCTGCTTGCTGATATATTCATTGACCGTCTGAGTGCAGTTGATGTAAGTCGTATCCTCCTCAAGCCCCAAAATGTGCTCACGCTGCATCTTGTGCGTGTGGCGGTAGATCATGAAGCTTTTCAAAACGGCGAAATCGCCCGCTTCAAAGAGCTTTTTCTCGATGAGATCTTGGATATCTTCGACGCTTAATTTCTCTTTAAAAACGATCGCGCCCATTACATTATCAAAGACTTTTTCGTCAAACTCGCTACCCACGCTTTTGTAGGCTTTTTTGATAGCATCTTTTATTTTGTAGGATTGAAATTCTTGAAAACTTCCGTCTCTTTTAATGATTTTTTTCATAAGCACCCCGAGAATTTTCTGAATAAATTGGCAGAAAGTATATCAAGGAATCTTTAACTCAAAATTAAAGGAACGAGCGGAATATCCGTTACAAATTTTGCTTATAAAAAACGAAATTTAACCAAATCTCGCTATAATCGCGGAGTTTATCTTATAAAATTTGGAAATGCTATGAAAAATTTTAAAATAAGTTTTTTCGTGCTCTTGCTGTGTGCCTTTTTAGCGGGCTGTGCTGCGCTTAAAGGCTCTAAAAGCACGGATAATTCGGCACTTGCAGGAGGCATCGACCACGCTGGGTATCCAAACGCGTATCTGGAGCGCATCGCAGGCGAAAGCATCGCTGATCTGCTCTCGAAGCGCATAGTCGGCAAAAAAGGCGGTAGATTCAGCGTCGTCGGCATCGAACCGCTGGACGGGACAAACGTGCACGGCGTGGATGCGGAATTTTTGAGCAAAAAAATTAGAATTTCGCTGCTGCATTCAGGCAAAGCAGTCGTCACAGACGCCCCAAGTAAAGACGAACTCGTATTTAGCAACGATGGCGTAAGCCGTGGCTATCACGCCGTAGAAAGCGGCTCGATCTACGCGCCGGATTACATCTTAGTAGGTAAAATTTTACCGCAAAGCCCCGCTATGGCAAACGACGGTAAGGCAGGATCTAAAAAAGCAAAAAGCTTAAATTCTGCATCTAAAAATTCTACCGTACAAGCAAGCGAGAGCCTATTTTTAGAGCTTTCCCTCATCGATACGCAGAGCAAAAAGAGCGTGTGGAAATACAAAAGAGAGCTTCAAAAGCAAATTTAAAGAATTTTTCGCTAAACTTACGATTTATTTTTTTGAAAGGCGGTGAGGAAAGTGCCTGGAGTAAAGGTATATCCGAACGAATCATTCGACGAAGCTTACAGACGCTTTAAAAAGCAAACCGATCGTAACCTAGTCGTTACCGAGGTGCGCGCGCGAAGATTTTTCGAGCCGATGACGGAAGTCCGCAAAAAGCAAAAGATTTCCGCTCGCAAGAAGATGCTTAAGCGCCTTTATACGCTACGTCGCTACGAGTCCCGCTTGTAGCAGTTTGCGCGGATTTGCGGATTTTAAATTTGCAGATCTGCGCGAAATTTACCTCAAATCTTTTTAAATTTACAGCCCGCTTAAAAATTTATCCGCCGCGCCAGCGCCAAAATTCCGATCTAAATTTTAAAATTTACCTCTTAAATTTACCCGCCTTTGTGCGGCGCCTGCTTTATACGACATATCCGCCGGCGAGCCGCTAAATTTTGAAATTTATCTTTACCTATTCGTTTTTTAGATATACTTTTGTATAAATTTCAAGGAGCGAATATGGATTTAAACGACTACCTGCACACTCAAGATCAGCAGCCCTCAAACCCGCAAGAAAAAGAAGTAGCACTCATCAAATACACCTTCATCGCGGCCTGCGCCTTAAAAGCTATAGCCGAACTGGTGCTATTGCTATTAGGAATTTACGGCGGATTAGGAGTGCTACTAAGCGCAGCGGCATTCGTGCTTTTTATCTTTAGCATTTATAATATCTCTAAACTTACCGCAAGCCGCAGCCTTTTGCGCAACGTAGCCATTGCCTTTGCGGCGATATTTATAGGCGTATTGTTATTTATATTTTTAGCAGGCGGCATCATCGCTCAGATACTACTTGCATTGGGATTCATCGCATCGTTTCTGTTTTTTTATAGATTTTATCAGGAGCTTGCCGATACTAGCGGAGTTGCGATATTTTCATATTGCTTTATCGCGCTTGTACTTGCAGCTATTGTAAATGCGTTTTTGGCGCGCTTTTCACTGCCTGCTACGGTGTTACTAAGCTTAGCGGCTCTTGCACTTAATGCTTTTGCTATATTCAGCGTAGAGGGTTTTTCTCGTTCGTATTATTCTTATGATCTTAGAGGCAAGAGATAAATTTTGATTGCTTGATCGGTTGTGAAAAGACCAGCAAAGAGCTAATTTTTAAAATTTCAAATCAAGGAGCAAGCCATGGTCTATTTCAAACACATATTTCTCGCGCTGTTTTGCGGGGCGCTGTTTTGCGGCGTACTTTACGGCGAAAATCCAAATAAAATTTCAAAACAAAATTTTAAATCTGACTTCATCTGGGGCGTTACGATCGACGACGGCTGGTACGAGGACGTGCAAGACGCCTCGGGCGCGAAGCTGCAGAGCATCGTGCGTGCCCTGCAAACCCTACCCGCAAAACCCACCGTACGCGTCGTAATGTCAAAAGAAATTAGTCCGCGCGAGTACGAGCCTCTTTTTAGGCGGCTTAGCGAGGTTTCGTACGTGATGGCCTGCCCCGTGGACTCCTACGAGATGAGCTCGTACAAAAGCGTGAAAAGTTACGAAAAGAGGTTTGCGGACGCCTTCGCCGCGCTCGCGCCCTACGTGCAGATCTGGGAGATCGGCAACGAAATAAACGGCGAGGGGTGGCTCGGGGACGATGCGAATTTCATCGCCGCTAAGATGATCGCGGCCTTCGAGCTCATCCACAAAAAGGGCGCCAAGACGGCGCTTACGGCGTATTATACGCCGAGCGGAGCGCAGAAAACGCAGATGCGTGAGTGGCTGCGAAAATTCGTGCCGCAGGATATGAAAGAGGGACTGGATTATCTTTTCGTAAGTTACTATGAGGATGACAACGAGGGTTTTGCGCCTGATTGGAGCAAAATTTTTACCAATCTGCAAAGCACTTTCCCCGCTTCAAAGCTTGGCATCGGCGAGTGCGGAAACACGGCGGCGGACGCTACGCAGGCTAGCAAAAAGGCGATGATGAGGCGGTATTATACGATGCCGCGCTACGTGCAAAACTACGTGGGCGGGTATTTTTGGTGGTATTTCGTGCAAGACTGCGTAAAGGGCGCCGAAGCAGGCGCCTCAAACGGCAAAAATCGCGGCGCGCGCGATAAAGCGAAAGCTGCAGACGAGCTGCTGCAAAGCCTAATCGAAGCTATAAATGAAGCTCGTCGCGAGAAAAATTAAACCGATAAAAACTAAATTTAACCATTCCGATCCCCGAGCTTAAATTTAAGGCAATGCAAACTCGCTTTGATATAAAATTCTTTTCAATAAAATTTTAAACGGAGGAGCGCAAAATGAAAATCCTACTAATCCTGGCAAATCAGCCGTATAACGGCTCGGACAACGCCTACAACGCATTGAGGCTAGCGGACAGCCTGCATAAAAAGGCGAGGAGGTAAGAATTTTTCTTATGAATGACGCGGTCGATCTCGTAAGAGATAGTACCGAAAAACCGGGGAATTACGACATTGATCTGGTAGCCAAACTAAAGGAGCTATATTGCGGTGGTGTGGCGCTAAAAGTATGCGGCAGCTGCCAAAAAGCAGATATGGCTGATTTTGGTCGGGTTACAGTGCCAAGATCCATCTTGTCAGTTAAACGCAATAAGTGTTAAATCTGTATGCTACGCTTAGTAAAAGCGAATTTGCGGTGCAATATAAACATAATTTTACGATATCACGGCTAGCTAGATACATAATATAGAGCTCTTATATTTACAAAATTCCATGATTGTTGCAAATAAATGCCTCAAATGCAAATCGCAATCGGCAAGGATTAAAACGAGGGAGTTTTATATCCGTTTATACTATTTGAGGTGACAAAAATGAGTCTATTTGCTAGACTCTTGCTGTGCTCGTACCGCTTTGTCATAAGAAAGCTTGGGTAAAATTCTACTTGCGTTTACAAAGAATTCATCATCGGCATCAAATGGTAAGCTCTCGCGCGAGAGCAGGTTTCTGCCGAAATTCATCTCATCCAAGATTCCTAAATACCCAAGCACAGTTGTAAAAGTATCGAACGAGGTACCACGCTTTTTGATCTCGAACTCTCCATCCAAATCATCATCCAGTATCACAAATAAGTCCCGCTCGTCTTTAAGTCCATCGCCAAAGCCACCATCTATAGCATTTTTATAAAATAGCGGATGATCATTTTGCAGTACAATGATTGTGTTCGCTGCATATGGACTTGAGCGGATTTGCTCAATAAATTTACTCACTAATAGGTTACTGCAATGCACCGCGCGTAGCATTGGCACGGCATTTTCATTATATTCCAGCCCTTCACATGAGCGCGGGATAAATCCACTTGGAGTGTGCGTACCAATCGTGAGAAGTGAGAACAAAAACGGCCTACCTACTTTGTTTAGACGCTCAAAATCATTCCATGCCACACGAAGCATATCATCGTCATCCACACCCCATTCGTTAGTATGAACCGATGGATCCACGGCTAAAATTTCGTCTCTCCCCTTAATTTCGTCATAATCTCTTTGACGCAAAAAGCCTCTAGTACCCTGAAAATTTAAGTCAGCGCCCTTTATAAAATAGGTATGGTATCCCAAAGAGTGTAAAATTTCGCTAGCGCAGACAATATTTTTAGTAAAATTTTCAGAAGCCATATCTTTGGCAGATGCAAACGTATAATTTGCAGCGCAGTGTGAACCAAACAGCCCTTTAATAGTAAAACCAGTATCTACTACTTGGTGTATTTCAGAAAAATCTATACGATTTTTGAGTGCATTTAGATGTGGTGTAAGTTTGGCAAAATTTCTTTCGTCAGTATAGGCGCGATCAAAACTCTCTAAAAAAATATAGACAATATTTTTACGCTTTATCGGAGCCTTGGGATGTGGAATGGCTAGATACGGATAAACCTGCTTCTTAATCGCTTCTACGGGCGGATTCAGTTGTAGATAATATTCTCTAGCTGCATCGTAAAAAGGATTTAAAAAAAGGCTGTTAAAATACATGGCATAAATAAAATACCAAGCTTTGAGCTATGACGAAAATGCAAAATGCGTACGGTAATAATTATACTAAGTAATATGATCGCTACGCAAATCATCACCAAAATCGCAATTTCACGCGCAAAACTTACAATCGGAGCGCCTTCTATAGAGGTACGAAAAAATGTTATCACAAATAGTCCGAAATGCTTTCCAAAAACGAAAAATAGCAACAAATCGAAGCAAAGTGCAAAAATATAAATTAGTGCAATTATGCCCACAGCAATTTTAAAAGTTCTATTCGACAAAAATGCTGCAAAAATCAGCGAAATAGCAAAAAACAAAACCGAAAAAATTGTAGTAAATTCCAAAAAAACAACCTTAAATTTAGCAAAATTTAATGCATAGTCTAGCAAGAATGACTTTAAAATTTACTAACGCAGGCACAAAAATTACTTTTTAAAGTTATAGCGGCACAAAATTTTATACGGCGATTTTAAATTTCACCGTATATAATTTTGCAATTAAAGCATGTGTTTGCCGTTACACCGAGAGCGATATGACAGCGAACCGAGCCAAGTTCTGCTAACGTCTGCGTTAGCCGACGCGCCTTTGAAAAATCCCCACGTAAAGCGCAAAAACAAAACCGATCGCGACCGCGTAAGGAGCGAACTCTGTGATGCCTTTAGCCGAGCTTGCGAGCAAGAAATTGTGCGCGACCGCAGCGCCCGCCGCCATGCCGATGACGAATATGCCCGAGCTTAAATTTCCCGTGCCGGCCTGCACTAGATGCTTGCCCGGGCAGCCCTCGCTGAGGCTGAAGCAAAGTCCTGCGAGCACCATGCCTAAGAAATTCCAAACGAAGTCGTTATGTGCGATAGGCTGGCCTTCAAAGCCGAGTTTGTATTGCCCAAACGCGATATTTGCGATGCTTGCAAACGCGATAACGCTTAGTACGCCCCAAAACATCGAGAAATCACCGCGAAAAATTCTACCGAACGCGCCGACGCTGCAAAATTTGCTTCTATGCATCACCGCGCCCACGATAATGCCCGCAGCCAGCGAGATGCCTACCGCAGCGTGTTGCGCGCCGGGGCCTTTGGCGGAGATAAAAAGCGCGCCGCCCTCGCCCGTTTTGAGTCCGAAAACCAAGGCCGCAAGCAGCGCAGCGCCCAGTAACACGGGCAGAATTCCGATCGCGCCGCTAAGTCTTGCCTCTTTGCTCGCCTCATAGCCGCGCTTTTTAAGCAAAAACCCAATGAGTACGCCGCAGATCAGACCCGCTAACCCGGCTAGCGCGGTCAAATCGCCGCCGCCTAGGCGCAAAAACGCGCGCCACGGACATCCCAAAAATACAAGGCAGCCGATCATCGCGAAAATCCCTAGGAAAAATTTCGCAAACGGCGAGCTGCCGGTAACCGGTGCAAACTCGCGCGTCCAAAGCACGCTTGCTAAAAAGCCGCCGAACACGAGCCCTATGATCTCCGGGCGGATGTATTGTACTGCGGCAGCTCGGTGAAAGCCCAGCGCGCCGGTGGTGTCGCGCAAAAAGCAAGCGACGCAAACGCCCATATTGCCCGGGTTTCCGAAATGCACTAGCGTCGCACCTAGCACGCCTAACACGGCGCCTGCGATGATGTACCATTTAACGTTATTCATGAAAAAGTCCTGAAATAATTTAGATCGACCGATCTCTTAGGCGCGATTTTATCCTTTGTAAAATAAAAAGTAAATAAATTCCGATCTGAATTTGCGAAAAGCTAAATTTTAAAATCGCGCGGGCGGCCGCTAAATTTAAACGCAAGCAAATCGCGGGCGTTTAAATTTAGACTCTTTGCTGCGATAGAAGTGTCGAATTTAGCCGCTCGATTTCGGCGCAGACGGATCGCAACGAGAAGCCATGGCGCAGAGACGGTCAGACGAAACACGATACAAACTGACGTAAGCGGAGTCCAGGCGCAGAAGCGGCGCGATAAAGTACAAGCAATACGCAGTCAAAGCGCGCAAGCGGCTCAGACGGGGCGCATACTTACCGCCAATAATAACGAATTTCAAATGTTTTTGAAATTAAATTTCAACCTTATTTAAGTGTGTAGATATATAATAATGTATTTCAATTTTATTTCAAAGGTCGAGGCATGAAAAAGCAAATTTTATTGGTGCCGCTTGCGATAGGCGCGATAGGCGGAGCAAATGCGGCCGAAAACAACGCCACGAAGTCGCAAGATCTGGGTCAAATCGTCGTGCAAGCGACGGTGAGCGCGGTCGATAATCTCAAATACGCGGGCTCGGTCGGAATTTTAACCGAAAATGATTTGAAAGCCAAAACCAACGTGATCGATTCGATCATGCGGATCCCGGGCGTCGACGGCGGCATGGATATGGGGCGCCATATCGGCAGGCAGTTTCAGATCCGCGGATTTGGATATCAAAGTGACGAGCGCGTCATCATCAAGCAAGACGGCGTGCGCAGGAGCGTAGGGATTTACTCCAATATGATCTCATCTTTTCGTACCGATAGCGACATCTTAAAGCGCGTCGAGGTCGTAAAGGGCGCCTCATCGGTGCTGCACGGCTCGGGTGCGATCGGCGGTATCGTAAATATGCAGACAAAAAGTGCGAGCGATTATCTACACGACGGCAAAAACGTAGGCTTGATGCTAGGACAGAGGCTTGAATCAAACAATATGCATAGCACGCGCGGCGCGATTTACGGCAAGGGCGAAGAAATTCCGATCGACGTTTTGCTCTACGGCAAGCGCGCGAGCTACGGCAACGTCAAGCTTGCAGATGGCGGCACGCACTACGCCCCGGGCTACGACAAGACCTTCAATAACGAGCATATCGATACGGCGTTTTTCAAAATCGGCGCAAATTTGGACGATCATCGCATCAGCTTCAGCGCCTTTGATTACGACGAAAAATTACACACCTTATGGCAGACGCTATGGAAAAACGACGAAGATCTCTTCGTACATGGAAATTTAAGCCAAAGGGATTATGTTTTTGACTGGAATTTCACGCCGCAAAACCCGCTAGTGGATATGTCTTTCAAAGCCTACGAAAGCAAAGCCGAGTATAAACGCGGCTATATTGACGGCGCGGATACCGGCAACTACGCAAACAAGGATGATCGCAAGGGTCTAGAAATCAAAAACATTTCGGAATTCGACACGGCGTTTTTGCATCACAGCTTAGCCTACGGCGGTGACTATGAAAGGCGCCAGGAGGATGCGATCTTTATCCAAAACGGCGTTCGCAACCTCTCCAACTTCGGCTCCTTTCCGAATAGATACGACAGCTACGGCCTTTTCGCGCAAGATATCATCGGCTTTGGCGACGATGTGCAGCTTACGCTAGGCGGTAGGTATGATCGATTTAATCGCAATATCAAGGCAAAATCGACTAAATTTAAAGATTCGAGATTTTCTCCGCGAGCGGCGATCGCTTATGCGCCTATTGAGGGCTTCACGCTTCTAGCGGGATACAGCGAGAGCTTCCGCGCGCCTACGCCGCATGAGACGTCGCAAGCAGGACCGATCAACCGAAGGTTTTATTACATCCCAAATCCCGATCTAAAGCCCGAAACCGTCAAGGAATACGAGCTTGGATTTAGCTTTAAAAAAGAGCAAATTTTTACCGACGATCACTTCAATATGAAATTTATCTACTTTAACGGCAATATCAAAGATATGATTGACATTAAGCCGCTACCACATCTTGGCGTGCCGCCGGGCGGCTTTTCGCAACAATACGGGCAGTATCAAAATATCGATCAAGCCAAAAGGCATGGTTTTGAGCTAAGCTCAAACTACCAAACGCAGGACTTTGATTTTGGCGCGAGCTTCGAGCGACTTAGAATTTACAATAAAAAGACGCACGAAAACATAAACAATCACGCCAAAAAGCTAAGCGCACACGCCTTCTACTCGCCTCTGCACGATCTAAATTTAGGTTTTGAGGTAAGCCACTATTTTAAGCCTCATTCCAAACCTGCTTCCTATTTCGCTCGCAGAACGGAATATTTTTACGTCGATAAAGCTTTCACGATCGCAAATTTCAGAGGAAGCTACAAGATCAAAAACGGCATTATCCCGGCCCTTGACGGCGCGGATGTAAGCTTTGGCGTAAATAATATTTTCGATAAGCATTATATCAACGCAAACCGCACGCGCGAGACTGTGGCGGTGGGTGCTGGACGAAATTTCTACGTCGATTTGGAAGTAAGATTTTAGATTAATTTTTGCGGCGAGGCGCGGGTTAAATTTTAAAACTTACCCGAGCTTGTGTCCTCTTTCTTTTTAAATTTAAGCCCCATCGCGATCTTTTGGCGATGAGGCTTAAATGTGGCATAAATTTCTAGCGCTATAAAATTCCAAAATTTTTAAAATTTAACAAATTGCAAAATTTTATGGGTCGCAAAGCCCGCAAGTTGCGAAATTCTATGCCTCATCAATCGATAGCGTTGGAGCTTTTTAACACCACTAGATGTTTTTTGCCCGCGAAGCTTAGCACTACGGCAACATTATTTTCATCGATCTCGCGCACCAGCTCTACTCGCACGTCGCTAGGTCTTGCGGTATCCGAGCCAAGCAGCTCATTTTCTAAAATGCTTCTAAATGCCGAAACCTTGGGCTCTTTTGTATCCGATCTTTCTTTTGCTCCCTCGCAAAATTCCATCGTGCCGCTCTCGACAGGGCCTACTTTAAGCGGCGAAATTTTATCCGCTGCTCTTATATTCTCGGCGCTCTCATAGTTTTCGTCCGCCCCCATAGCTTCCGAACGCTCGGCACGCACAATCTCATCGTAAAATTTATCGCGCATGCTCTCTTCGCTCACGTTCTCGCCTCTTAAAAAATCTGTGCTATCTACGTTTTTTGAGTCGTTAGAATTTTTTAAATTTAAAGCAGAGGCTTCATCTTTCTTAGCAAACTCTTGTGCGTCAGAATAATTTGGGTTCTTTGATCCGCTCTGATTTTTAAAAGATGAGTCGTTTAAAATTTCATCTATGCCCGCTTCGTCCACGTCAGCGCTATCCATGCTAGCGTCGTCTTCAAAAACCCGCCATGTCTCGTCGATACTTTTTTGCGGCTTGTGTGATAAAAATTTTCGCACACCGACGAAAGCCGCAGCCGCAAGCAGTAACGCTACGATTATCGGCATCACGGGAACTCCGCTGCTACCGCTTTGTGCCGTCTCATTCGCCTCACTTTTGACGCTCATCTTACTCTGATCGAAAGCAGGGTTTTTTACGCGTAAAATGAGCTTTAAATTGCCGTCTTGAGTAAGAGCATCGACCGATAGATCGGCTCCTGTGGGGAAGTTGATCTCGATATCCTTGCCTTTGGGCGCAATCGTAAAGCTTTTTAAGACCTTTTGATTGGTGCGCATCTCGTTAAATTTCTCATCGCCGCCGAGCCCCTTTAAAATAAGACTCATCGACTGCCCATCGACGCGGCGCACAATATCGGGCTTGTATGCGGAGTCAAATGCCAAGGCGATGTCGACGCTGTCGTCGTGGTTGAAAAGATCGTATTGCATCAGATTGGCGCCGAGGCAAAAATTTGCGATTAAAATCAAAAATATCTTTTTCATGCTTATTCCGTTAATTAAAAAGTTCGGCGATCTTATTTTGCAGCTCGCGCCCGCCGTAGTTCGCGCATAAATTTACGATCGCAGTGCCGATGATAGCGCCGTCTGCGTATTCTTTCGTGGCGCGAACGTCGCTAGAGTTGCGAATGCCAAAGCCGATCGCCACGGGCAGATCGCTCATTTTTTTAAGATCTGTGACCATATTTTTTAGGCGCGAGATCGGAGTTTGCTTGCTTCCGGTCACGCCGATAGCGCCCACGCCGTAGATGAAGCCTCGCGCGCGGCTCAAAACTCGCGCGGCGCGGTGCTCGCTCGTAACGCTGATAAGCGGGATGAGCGCGATACCAAGCTCCTCGCAAAGCGCAAAAATTTCCTCATTTTCCTCATACGGCAGATCGGGGATTATTAGTCCGCTGATGCCGTAGCGCGCCGCCTGCACTACAAACTCGCGCGCGCCGTAGGCAAAGATCACGTTGTAATAGACCAAAAACACGAGCGGCTTATGCGTTTGCACCCCTTTTAAAATTTCAAATACCTTCTCCGCGTTTACGCCGTTTTGCGCCGCGGAAAAGCTCGCTTTAAAAATTTCCGGACCGTCCGCGAGTGGATCGGAATACGGGATGCCAATCTCAAGCAGATCGATCGCGCTTTCATCTAAATTTGACAAAAACTCCTTCGTGTGCGCGGGGCTCGGATAGCCAGCCACGATATAGCCGATGTTCGCCTTTTTGCCGGCAAAGGCCGCTTTGATCTTATCCATAAATCGTTCCTTTTTTGTAGTTCATCACGGTATCCATATCCTTATCGCCCCTGCCGCTTACGTTTACGACGATCGTTTTTCTGTCTTTTAACTGCGGACAGAGCTTTTCTAAATACGCTAACGCATGCGCGCTTTCGATCGCGGGGATGATACCCTCAAGCCTACAGAGCAGTTTAAGCGCCGTGATGCACTCATCGTCGGTTACCGCTTCGTATTTTGCGCGACTTATCTCGTGCAGATGCGCGTGCTCCGGGCCCACTCCAGGATAATCAAGCCCCGCCGAGATGCTGTGAACAGGCTCGATCATGCCGAATTTATCCTGCAGTACGATCGTTTTCATGCCGTGGATGATGCCCGCGCGCCCGTTAGTGATGGTCGCTGCGTGATAAGGGGTTTGTGCGCCCAAGCCGCCCGCCTCGACGCCGATGAGTTGCACGTTAGGATCATCCACGAACGCGCTAAAAATTCCTATCGCATTACTTCCGCCTCCTACGCAGGCTAGGACGTAATCAGCCTTGATCCCCTTGCTTGCGAGCTGCGATTTGGTCTCGGCGCCGATAACGCTTTGAAAATCCCTAACCATCTTAGGATACGGATGCGGCCCGACCGCCGAGCCGATGACGTAAAATACGCTCTCGATCTCATTCACCCACGCCTGAATCGCCGCAGTGGTCGCCTCTTTGAGCGTTTTTAAACCGGTGCCGATTTTGATTAAATTTGCACCCAAAAGCTGCATCCTAAAGGCGTTGAGCTGCTGGCGCGCGGCGTCGGTCTCGCCCATATACACGTCGCACTCAAGCCCAAATAGCGCCGCTGCCGTCGCCGTCGCCACGCCGTGCTGACCAGCGCCGGTTTCTGCGATGATCTTTTTTTTGCCCATCTTTTTAGCTAGTAGCGCCTGCGCAAGGGCGTTATTGATCTTATGAGCGCCCGTATGATTAAGATCCTCGCGCTTTAGATAAATTTCATGCCCGTAGTGCTCGCTAAGGCGCACGGCGTGATATAGCGGCGTCGGACGCCCCGCATATTCGCGCAACAAGTAGCCCAGCTCATCTTTGAATTCCTTCGTCTGCGCTATGGTGTTGTACGCATCCTCTAGCTCCTCGAGCGCAAACATCGCCGTCTCAGGCACGAACTGCCCGCCGAAACTCCCGAAATACGCCTTTTTATTCATCCTATCTCCTCACATTAAATCGCAAGATTATATAAAATTTCGCGTTAAATTTCGCTTTTTTGACGGCACCTTTTGCGGCGCTCTTCTAAATTTATCGGATATACGGTCACAAAAAAACGCACGGCGCAAGATAGTAAATTTTAAAATTTACAATTCAAATTATGGCTAATGTTTTACTTAATGAGTAGCCTTGGGCTCCGCGAATTTGAATAATTTATAAATTTATTTGCTTTCATTGCCAATATCGCTCTTTTTAGAATTACCGATAGGGCAAATTATATTGTCAGTATCTGTAAGTCTTAATTTTTTCCACTCTTCAAGGCTATTAACCCTAATCAAATTATGTGGGATTTTTGGCGGTTCATCAATAATCTCAAGACACTCGCTCGTTTCTCTTTTAAAATACTGCATAATAAGGTGATTATCGTTATTTTCCAAAGCCTTTTTTATACATTTTGCTTTTAACTCAACATAATCACTATTACTTAGAGAATTTTTTGAAAAAAGCCGCATTGGAGCGCACTCGCTAATTATTTCCGTATAAATCATACGAAAAACAAAAAATGAAATAATTAGCAAAAATGGTAATAGGATAATGTTTTTGTATTGCCTTAAAAATTTCATTTTATTTCCTTGTTGGGAATTTTTAAATTTTATAGTGCTTGATTTTGATCTAGAGTAGTTAGCGTTTATGCTTGAGAGTTTGGAATTTGAATAGCTTACTATGTTGTTACTTATGTCAAAGGGATTGTCCGGATCGGAGTTTGTTTTAGTTCCACTTATGCCTATACCTGCTGCTATGGAGCTAGATTTGCTATTGCTTATGCCATTAATATCTATAGAAGCCCAGGCACTTAGGCATAGCAGCAGATTAAAGATATATAGGATAAATTTCATTCTGCCTGGTCTAATCCGAGTTTAATCATAGTCGAAGTCTTCCAAATCATATCCGAAGGTATACAAAGTCTTTAAGGCTAACTCTCTGACTTCTACCCATGATTTATTATGATAGATCAAATATTCACATACGCCTTCTAGTAGGCTTTGATCTTTAAAGTATCTATCTATGAGCTCCATAAGCTCTCTTAGTGCATCTCTCTCGTATGGCAGGAAGCAAAATTCAAATTGCTCCAATAAAGCGTTTCTGCATTCGGTATATAAAAGTTCTGCCATTTTCGACGGATCTTCATATTTATTGATTGTGGGATAAACGATATATTTGTCCTGATACTCCAAAGAAGCCATTCGACTTAGGCGGCACATAAGAGTGCCTTTCTTAAATATCTCTTTTCCGTTAATTTGCATTTGGGTTTCCTTTTTATTTAAGTGCTGGCTCCGTGAGCTTAATACAGATCAAAGTCACCTAAATCATATCCGAAAATATGCAAGGTCTTTAAGGCCAACTCTCTGACCTCTATCCAGGATTTGTTCTGATAGACTAGATAATCGTAGGTATCTCCTTCTAGCAGGCTTTGATCTTTAAAGTATTTATAAATAAGCTCTGCAAGCTCTTTTAAGATCTCTCTTTCATAGGGTAAGAAGCAGAATTCAAATTTTTCGTCAAGGGCTCGCCAGCATTCATCACATAGTAGTTCCGCCATTTCTGATGGGTCTTCGTAAGATTTAGCTGTGGCATGCACTAGATATTTATCTTGATGTTCCAAAGAAGCCATTCGGCTTAAATAAAACATAAGACCGCCTTTCTCAAATATCTCTTTTCCGTTAATTTGCATTTGGGTTTCCTTTTATTGGGATGTGGATTTCGACCTCAATCAGGGTCGTAGTCAAAGTCGTCAAGCTCGTAGCCAAAAATATGGATTGTTTTTAGAGCTAGCTCTCTGACCTCTATCCAGGATTTATTATGATAGACTAGATATTCGCCTATGCCTTCCAGCAAGCTGCCGTCTTTAAGATATTTATTCATAAGCTCCATAAGTTCTTTTAGTGCATCTCTCTCGTATGGCAGGAAACAAAATTCAAACCGCTCCAATAAAGCATTTTCGCATTCGGTATATAAAAGATCTGCCATTTCAGATGGACTTTCATAATATTTAGCCGTAGGATGAGCGATATATTTATCCTGGTATTCAAAAGAAGCCATTAGGCTTAAATAAAACATAAGACCGCCTTTCTCAAATATCTCTTTTCCGTCAATTTGCATTTGGGTTTCCTTTTATTGGGATATGGGTTTCATCAGTATTACGTCCTAATATTTTACCGGAATCATCAAAATACTTTTTCCTACTAGCATGAATTCTTAAAACCCATCCATTATTGGTATTTGCAGTGCTTGGTAAATCTGGATTATTTTCCGGTGCATGTATTCTGACCCTGTCTATCTTTTTTCCATCTACAATTTCCACAAATTTTATTCCATTACCGTCATTTTGTAGTACTACTTTCCAGTCTTTCGGCGCTCTTGAGAATATCTCTTCAAATGATGCGCCTGTTAGACCTTCCCACTTTCCTACATTTTTTGATGTTCCTTGTAAAGCTAATAGATTTTTAAGATCTTTGACGCTAAATGTAATCCCTTTTGATGTAACTATATAATCCGCTTTTATGTTATTCACTAAAGTAGCTAGATCAGAATTTGCACTTTTACTATCTACAAATACTCTCTTTACCTGCTCTTTAGATAGCGCAGGCTTAGCAATCTTGTTTTCGGGTGTCCCTTTTATTGCGGCTCCACCAATATCTCCACCCTGGGCTTTTGCTAACTTGGCATTTCCCATAGTCTTACCGTCAGGAATCACCTTCTCGATATTTTTTAAGCCCTCTGCTGCCTTTGCACCTTTAGAGACAGGGAGTAGTGAAGCTGCGGCCTCGGTATCCCTTTTGGTTACGGCTTCATAGTCTGCCAGCACCATATCTAAATTGCCCTTATAAAAGCCGATTTGCGCCGAGTCAAAGGTATCCGACATATAGTTTGCTGCGCCCTTTGCCACTTCTATCGGATCGATACTAGCTAGTTTGCGCTTTCCTTCAACGGCTAAATTGTATATACCTTCTGTAGCTATCTTATTATATGCTCCTTTAGCAGTATCATATGCTCCTTCAACCGAATTAGAAATAAAATTCCATCCTCCAGAAATAAAGCCTTTCCCGAAACCGGCTATATCATCTAGAAAAGGCTTATCTACTTTTAGATTATCAATGTAGAAATTTTGATTATTAATGAAGCCATTTAGATACATATACCTCTCCGCATACTGAGAAGCAGTAGGATTAAAGGCATTTGTTCCGTCTAGGTCTTTATTATAGAAGTCGCTTTGTTTGATATACTCCTTAGCCAAGCCTATATCCGCTAGCTCATCATCGCTTAAGCTTTCTTTGTAGGCTTCGTTAAAAGATTCATCGCTTAAAGATATTCCCCCTTTAGCCAGTATCTTTTTTGCTTCATCGTCCGTATATCTCTTAGAGGTAGCCTTTTGAATGTAGTCTTTAAATTTAGCTATTTTTTGCTTATCGTTTAGCCACTCCACCTCTTCCTGATGTAACTGCCTATTTGCTCCCTTCTGTTTATCTAGTCTAGAGAATTCTTTATTGTTGCTTGCGTAGTAGTTTTGATTAATGCTACCCCTATTATTTATCTTAGCTGAGCCATAGCCACTGCCGTATGAGCTAATAGCATATCCGTAGTATCTAGCGACTGCGTTTCCGAAATTTCTTGAATAAGTAGAATGGTCGTCTTCGTTTTGGAGGAAGTCTATGCCTCTTTGATGATCCATAGCTCTTTGGCTTTCTGTAGCGGAGGTAGCGACTAGATCCTTTGTGCTTTCATTGTTTTTTATATTGATATAGCTGCGCCCGGTCTGCAAGGAGTAAAAGCCCATTATCTGCTTACCGTCTCTACCGGTCTCATCGGTATAGATGGTCTTTGTTTGATTAGGGATGTAGCCTAAATTTAGCATTACCTGTCTTGTGATGTTTTGCGTTATGGCTTGTTTTTCTTGATCAGAAAGCTCATCGCTTTGTAGCATCCCTCTTAGCTCGGGATTGTTTGCTAGCTCTTGCCTTACTGCGTTTATCGTCATAAAGCCTTTGCCGTTTTCACTGAAAAAGTCTTTAATACTAACTCTATCGGTAGTTGCTATTTGGTATATGGCATCGTATATGGTAGAGGCGTCTTCATAATCCCTTTTTATCTCTTCCCTTCCCCCTTCGCTAAACAACCTCATATCCACGCTTGCATCGACGTTAGAGCTTAGCTTGGTAGAGTATAGCTCTTTGCTTAGTTTGGAGCTATCTCTGTTTAATCTAGTAAGATCGTCTGAGTTATATAGAGCTTTATTGTTAGGATCAGATTGTAAAGAAGCAAGCTCATCTTTGCTTAAAGAGCTTATATCTTTATCTCCTACTATAAGCTCTCCTCTGCCTATAGTAGCTAAGCTCTTACTCATAGAGTAGGATAGGTTTCTATTATTAGCGTAGTTAATCGATGAAATTTTAGACTTAGGATCGGTAGAGCTTTCTTTAGATTGAGCGTTTTGGCTATCCTTAGCTTGGGTATCGTTCTCTTTGCTTTCGCTTCCCTGTTGCGGATCTTTAAAAGCATAATTTGCCCCTATGCTTAAAGAATTTGATTTGTCGTATCTAGTGTTACTTAAATTTGAGAATGTTAGGCTGTCTGTTTTTAATCTAAGCTTGCCGTTATCTATGAAGTTTCCATTCTCATCATAGTAGCCTGCGGCTATTAACGAACCTTTTAGATCTGTGTTAGATCCTACCTCTATGTTTAGCTCTTTAGCAGTTATACTAGATAGCACGGTCTGTTTTACCGTAGTGCTTGATTTGGATCTGGAGTAGTTGGCGTTTATGCTTGAAAGCTTAGAATCCTTATACCTTACTATGTTGTTGCTTATGTCATAGGGATTGTCCGGATCGGAGGTTGTTTTAGTTCCGCTTATGCCTATGCCTGCCCCTATGGAACTTGATTTGCTATCGTAATTATAGCTATCCCTTAAGCTATGAAGGCTTAGATCATGTCCTACCTTTAAAGCTAAGGCGTTATCCGCTCTAAGGTTTGCTCCTTTTATTAAAGCGTCGTTACTAGCTAAGGCATATATATTATGCCCTGCATAAACTTTAGCATTATTGTGGCTAAGGCTTTGCTCTTTCATATTGCTTTTAGAGTAATCAAGCCCTGCGCTTCCTCCTCCGCCTCCATACATAGTAGCAGATACTCTTCCGCTTACGGTTTTAGAGTTTTGCTTAGCTTCATAGCTATCTTGCGAAGCATCGATAAATAGATTATGAGTGCTTAGGTGTATATCATTATTAGCATATAAATTTGAGCCTTTGATATTTATAGCGGTATCTTTATTGCTATCGGTTAAAATTTTAATATTCTTGCCGCTAAGATTAGAGGCTACGGAGTTGCTTGATTTAGAGCTATCTTTAGAAGCGGTTCCGCTAAGCTCTGCGGAGGCGCCGACGCTAAAGCCCCAGGTAACCCAGCTAGAGGATGCGGCAGATCCTTGGGAGATGAGGGCGGCGGTTAAAAGAGCAAGGGTAAAGAAAGAAAGCTGCTTTATAAATTTATTCATTTTTACCTTTTGAGCAGGGTATTAGAAATTTATTTTCTACGCCGTCTCTCTCCCCACACAAATTAATAATATATCCCGTCTACGCAGACATCGGCATTTAGTTCGGCGCACATTTTTATCATTTCTTTACTAAAGTCGATGGAATATATATCGTCCTTTTCTGTCATATCTATCACTATATCGATATTGGCGTCTAAATTTAATTCCGATACCCTCTTTTTGATATCATCGAAGTTCGTTTTTAAAATTTCATACAAATCTTTTAAGGCATCGCTTGTAAATACGCACTCTTTCTTGGCAGTATAGCATAGCCATCTACAGCTATTTCTAACCTTGCCGCGCCTTTCATCTATGTCGCCGATTTTATATTTTTTTATATAACTAATTTTATATTCATTGGTCTTCTCATCTAGGATCAAGTCCGAAAAATCAAAGTTATATTTATCCGACGATAAATAAAAAGCAACATACATAGTAGTCATTTATGCTCCTCATAAATTTACAAATTTACTGGGCTTCTATCATTCGCCCGGTAGTTTTATGCTTCAAAAATATAGTTTTACTTTCCTTATGATAATATATATCATAATGTGAAGGTATTTTATCAAATTGACCATCTAAATTCGCTTCTTTTAGAGCATGCGCATCTGCATAATCTCGTGTTTTTGCTAACTCATTTGCCGCTGCGTTACTACCAACTCTTTTGGCATCTTTTGCATTGTCTGCATAACGTATATTCTCCCCAAATCCCGTTTCTCTACCCTGAATACCGCCGCCGATCGTTAATTCGGGTTTTATAGGCGATTGAGGTACTTGAGTGTAAGGACGTCCTCCGCGCTCTTTTTGTAGCTGCACTCCGCCGCCGATCGTTAATTCTGGTTTTATAGGCGATTGAGGCATTTGAGTGTATGGTAGTTTTTCTTCTCTATTTTTAGGGAATATTTTTATATGATCATTTTTGTCCCAGCTTCTTGCCTGTATATTTTTATTTTCTAAATCGTTTAGAATTCTATCATAATTTATGTTTGATCGTTCCTTTGTAGTGCCGCCATTGTCAGGATATTTTCCAGGATAATTCCAGTAAGCATTGTATTGATCGCCTTCATACCAATTTGTTAACCAATTTCCAAAATCTTTTGATAACTGTCTAGTCTTAATAAAAAAGATAGAAGCGGAGGCTGCCTCTATAATAGGCAGAACAGCTGCCACAGCAGCATCATCACTCTTCCTCTGGTCCAGCGAGTAAAAGTATCTGGTATCGGCTACTACGGTTTTATCGTTAGGATTTACTTTGGGCGAATAGTCGTTAAGGCTTCTACCGTTTAATCTTAAAGCCTTTTCCGACATACTTAACATGCCTAGGGCATAGTTGGTAGCGAATTGATTTTGCGCGGGATCTTTAGGTATGAAAGAGCCTCGTTTATTATCGCTGCGATGAACAAGCTCGTGTCGCAAAGATGTCATAAATTCTTTCGCATTGCTAATGTGCTTCGTATTGATATATACGGCATTCGGATCGTCTGAGTTAAATTTTCCTCCGCTTCCTCTATTTAGATTGGCAAATTTAACCTTTACCCCCATTTGATTTGCTATATCCTGTGCGGCTCGTTGCTTTTTAAATATATCGGCACTAGGATCGTTTAGTACGTCAAGATTTGCCGCAAGCGACATACTATCTTTATCGTATCCGCTAGTAAAGCCTCCGATATAATCAAATATTTTAGAGACTTTCGCATTCTCGGTAGTGGCTATTAAATTTATCGCTTCGTCTATCGCACTACCCCTATTAAGCTCATCCTTTATCTCATTCCTTCCCCCTTCGCTAAAGAGCCTCATATCCACGCTTGCATCAACGTTAGAGTTTAGCTTAGTAGAGTATAGCTCCTTGCTTAGCTTAGAGCTGTCTCTGTTTAATCTCGTAAGATCGTCTGAGTTATATAGAGCTTTATTGTTAGGATCAGATTGTAAAGAAGCAAGCTCATCTTTGCTTAAAGAGCTTATATCTTTATCTCCTACTATAAGCTCTCCTCTGCCTATAGTAGCTAAGCTCTTACTCATAGAGTAGGATAGGTTTCTATTATTAGCGTAGTTAATCGATGAAATTTTAGACTTAGGATCGGTAGAGCTTTCTTTAGATTGAGCGTTTTGGCTATCCTTAGCTTGGGTATCGTTCTCTTTGCTTTCGCTTCCCTGTTGCGGATCTTTAAAAGCATAATTTGCCCCTATGCTTAAAGAATTTGATTTGTCGTATCTAGTGTTACTTAAATTTGAGAATGTTAGGCTGTCTGTTTTTAATCTAAGCTTGCCGTTATCTATGAAGTTTCCATTCTCATCATAGTAGCCTGCGGCTATTAACGAACCTTTTAGATCTGTGTTAGATCCTACCTCTATGTTTAGCTCTTTAGCAGTTATACTAGATAGCACGGTCTGTTTTACCGTAGTGCTTGATTTGGATCTGGAGTAGTTGGCGTTTATGCTTGAAAGCTTAGAATCCTTATACCTTACTATGTTGTTGCTTATGTCATAGGGATTGTCCGGATCGGAGGTTGTTTTAGTTCCGCTTATGCCTATGCCTGCCCCTATGGAACTTGATTTGCTATCGTAATTATAGCTATCCCTTAAGCTATGAAGGCTTAGATCATGTCCTACCTTTAAAGCTAAGGCGTTATCCGCTCTAAGGTTTGCTCCTTTTATTAAAGCGTCGTTACTAGCTAAGGCATATATATTATGCCCTGCATAAACTTTAGCATTATTGTGGCTAAGGCTTTGCTCTTTCATATTGCTTTTAGAGTAATCAAGCCCTGCGCTTCCTCCTCCGCCTCCATACATAGTAGCAGATACTCTTCCGCTTATGGTTTTAGAGCTTTGTTTAGCCTCATAGCTATCTTGCGAAGCATCCATAAATAGATTATGGGTGTTTAGGTATATATCATTATTAGCATATAAATTTGAGCCTTTGATATTTATAGAGGTATCTTTATTGCTATCAGTTAAAATTTTAATATTCTTGCCGCTAAGATTAGAGGCTACGGAGTTACTTGATTTAGAGCTATCTTTGGAAGTGGTTCCGCTAAGCTCTGCGGAGGCGCCTACGCTAAAGCCCCAAGTAACCCAGCTAGAGGATGCGGCGGCTCCTTGGGAGATGAGGGCGGCGGTTTTAGAGGCTACGTTGGCAGTAGCCAGAGCGATATTTGATAGATAGTATTTCTCCTCGTCCTTTACGTCCTCTATTATGTTTTGTAGGTCTTCGATATCGGAGTAGTCTATGCCTACCTCTTTAGCCTTATAGCGGTTCTTTAACTCGACGAGTTTGTCTTGTAGAGCATTTTTCTGATCCTTATACTCCTTATATTGCTTTTTGGTCTGATTTAGCTGTTTTATCGCTTCTTGCAAGGCGATAGCCGCAGGAGCAATCTGGGCGTATTCGTTTTGTACGGTAAGAGATAGGGATCCTTCCAGATGCTTAGAGCTAGATGAGGAGCTTGCGGTATCGGTGGAATTTATTATATTTATATTTCCATCTTTGGATATTAAGTTAAGATCCTCTTCGGCCTTTAAGCTTGAACCTATAACGCTTAGGCTATTATCCCCTCTAAGAGTTATGTTTTTAGCTTCCATATTAGAAGAGACGGTCTCGGTACCGTATAAGTTCGTATTGGATTTATCGTATGATGCATCGGCTAACTTTACTTTGATACTAGTGTCCTTCTTAAATTCATCTATGGACTTAGGCTTCATCTGCTTTAATGCATCCCTTGCCTTGGTAATGGATAGCGAGGAACTTTTTGCTACATTGTGCTCGCTATATTCGTTAGCGGCTGCGGATATCGTTAGGTTTTTAGCGTCTACATTTATATCTCCGCCCGCTTTCATATTTGAAGTTATAAAAGCTGTAGGAGAGTTTAAGCCTATATCGCCCGCGGCTTTGATATCGGATAGTTTAGATATACCTTCTTTTACCTGCTTGCTATTATAATCCGATCTATATATCTCAGTAAAGTTACTACCGCCTATCTTTTCTATCCCGGCCTCTAATGCGATATTATCCATTGCTCCCACGGAAGCCGCTATCGTTACGGGATAGTTTAGAACCGATATAGGATTGAACCTCCTTCTTTTATGGGCGCTTAGCTCCTCTTTATACTCCTTGGCCGCTAGGATATTTATGGAATTTCCCGCGCCTAAGTTTAGATTGCGTCCGCTTGAAATATCCGCAGATATTAGGCCTAGATCGTTCTTTGCTCTTAAGTTTATATCTCCCGTTTCGCTCGATAGGGAGGAGCTTTGCAAATTTCGTTTATAAAGCGAGTGCATATCCATACTAGCTTTCAATCCGCCCAAAGAGGATTTGGAGCTATTTTTATAGTTTAAGGAGTTATAGCTTAGAGGCGATATATTTATATTGTTTCCCGCCTGCATATCTATGGCTTCTTTAGCTTTTAACGCAGAGCCCGCTATATTGATATCCGCTTCTTGCGAGCTAAGCATTATATTTTTAGCCCTTATGCTAGTTGGTACTACGCTTTGATTTAAAGCTTTAGTAGTAGTGCTTTTTTTAGACGCAAAGCCCTTTTCTTTAAATTCGCTCTCGTAGTAGTTGCTATCGATATCCCCACTTAGATTTATGGAGTTCTTTGCCTGTAGCAAAGCATCTCCGTTATGAGCATTAATATCCGCTCCGCTTATGGCTATACCGCCTGCTTTTATTAAGATATTATCTTTGGAGTTAAGTTTGGAGCTTGTATTCTTAACGATATCCTCTTTATAGTATCCGCCCTTGCTTTTAAAATTATAGCTTAGCTTCTCCTCCGCGCTATTTATATTTACGTCCTTTGCGGCGTTTAGGATTAAATTTGCAGCAGAGTCTATGCTTGCTCCGGTTACGGTTATATCACGAGCTGCATTTAATGCTACGTCGCCTTCGATAGATTTTATATTTGAGATAGTGCCTATATAGGTGCTGCTTTGATCGCCGTAGGCTCTATTTAAGCTTATCTCTTTACTTAGGGTTTTATGTACTATATCTCTGCCCGCATTTAAGCTTACGCTGCGTCCTTGTATCAAAGAGGATGTGTTTATTATATCCTTATTAGCCGATATGCTTAGGGCGTTTGCGGCGATAATGGAGGCGGAGTTTAAATTTGATACGCTGCCGGCTTTTAGGTTCATATTTGATCCCGCGTAGATTATCCCTTCGTTTCTAAGATCGCCATTTACGCTTAAATTTATATTGCCTCCTGCGTATATTAAAGAGGGTGCGGAGCTAAGTAAGGTACCGTCATCTTCCTCCTCTGAAGAGTTCAAGGACGTCCTTTTTTTATCATAAAGCAAGCTTAGCTTATTGTGCATGTATGAAAAATCCGGTATCAGCTCGCTATAAACGTAGAAGGTATTATAAAATTTACTGCTTATAGGCGAAAAGAGATTGTTTATATAGCTAGGTCTAATGATATCTTGCATATCCGCTTCGTTATTAAGGCTAGGCGCAAGATCGTTTTTATTGAGATTTAAAGCGTTAGGATTAAGGAGCCCCTTGCCTATTAGGGAGTAATCTATTTTAGAAAAAGCTTCCTTTATAAGAGTAGGAGCGTTACCAGAGTTTATCTGCCCGTGTGAGTTTAAATTTGAAATATCGCCCGCGTAGCCTTTTATATCCTTTTTAGCTCCTATTATGGAGGCAATAGCAGGCTGGGAGTAGTAGATATTCTTTTGGTCGCTATAGCCACCTTTACCGCCGTGGCTTTTATGTTTCCATCTATACTCCGCCTGGCTCGTTATACTATGATTTAGACTTAAAGAGCGGTTGTTTAGGCTCTTTACATTTAAAGATAGATCGTTATAGGCATAAATTACGCTCTTATCGTTATTTAGCTCATCTATGTTAAGGTTACTATCCCCTGCGGAGATTATGTTTGAGCCCATAAATTTACTTAGGCTATCTTCCGTTATATACTCTTTATTGATGCTGTAGCTTATCTGCCTTAACCTCTCCTTCTTATGAGGCTTGCTTCTTCTTATGCCGAAGAGATTATCTTTTAAGCTTAACGTTATAGCGTCATATAGCCTAGTATCCTCCCCCGGAAGCCTAGTATTTTTATATAAGCTTAATACATATAGATTCATATCTTGCTTGCTAAGCTCCTCCATGATCTTAGCGTTTAGCTCGTCCTGGCTAATATTAGGATTTTGCTTAAGGATGCGCTCTTTTATCTCCGCCGCATTGACCTTTAAAGGGATGGCTACGCCGCTGCAACCCCAGCCATCGCCATTGCAGGTAAAATCTATATTATAACCGGTGCTTTGAACCCTCTTTACGGGCTCGTTAACCGAGCGGTTGTTTAGCTTTTTAGCGCCGATATTAAGAGTGCCCCTTGCATATATCAAAGAGGAGGCGTTGGTTATCTCGTCAGCCTTGCCCTCCCCACCTCTTTCATTAAAAATATTTAAATTTCTTTGAGAGATGATATTAGATAGCGCTTCGTTGCTAAGAAAGCTCGTATTTATAACTATATCCCCTCCGCTAAGTATATTGGACGCGTCTTGATTGAGGATATTTTTAGCGTTTAAAGCTATGCCGTCTTGCGCATAAACGAGGGCTTTTTTGTTTATTAAACTTTCAGAGTTTGTTATCAGCTTGCCGCGCGCGATTAAAGAGCCTAAATTTAAAATTTGCTCCTTTGCTTTTAAAGCTAAATTTCCAAGTGCGGCTATGATGCTTTCGTTTTTGATACCCTTTGCGTTTATGATCAGATCTTTATTGGAAATCAGCCTTTGCAAGGCGATAAAATTTCCTTGTAGGTTTAAGTATATATCGCCGCTTGCGTAGATCCCTCCGTTATAGCTCAAATCGTCCTTTAGCCCTAGATATAAACTACCGTCAGAGCTTAGCTTACCTAAAGCGCTAAGACTATCTAGGTTTAAAGCGAGATCCCCTTTGGAGCTTATAAGCCCCTCTTCATTATTAAGAGCGCCTTTGTTTATGATTAAATTTCCCCCACTTAGGATAGAGCCTTTGGAGTTATCTATACTGTCGTAGCCTAAAAGAGCGCCTCCTAGGGAGATGATCTTTGAGCTTTCGTTGCGTAGATTGTTGCCGCGCAAGCTTAAGCCCTCTTGTACTATAAAGGTAGAACCTGAAAGGTTATAAAAATTTGGAATTTCAGAATCCAACGCCCTTAATACCATTAGGCTATTATCGTTTAAGAGACTCTCTTTTATATCTAAATAGCTTTCGTTTGAAAGTATCGCTCCGCCTATATTTGATATATGATCCGCGCTTATTATGCTAAGCTCGTTTTTGGAAGGAGGAATAGCTCCTGTTTTAAAAGAGTCTCTGCTCTCATCTAAGCTTAACTCCTTTAGTCTTTCGCTCTTAGCCGCTCCTATTACGGCTCTATCTTTGTTGCTTAGGCTTTTCGCCTCTATCTTTAAGGCGGAGCTTGAGCTTATGGTGCCTTTTATATTATCTAGTCTATCCGCTTTTAGCTTTAGAGTATTAGCCTGTATATTTCCTCTGTTTTCTACCGAGGGGGCTTTTATATCCAGATTGGAGGCTGAAATTTTAGAGCCCTTTTGGTTGGAGATGGTCTTTGAGCTGATTTGAGCCTGTCCGTTGGAACCCAGCTTTCCTTCATTTATCAGATCTCCGTTAGCATCTATCTTTAAAGAGCTGTCCGCTAAGATAGCCCCCTTATTGTTGATGCCCGCTCCATCTTTAGTAGATATTATATTTATCTTGCCCGCATACATTCCTCCTAGGGCTGAGGAGTCTATGGATACGCCCTTAGGATGCGATCCTCCTTCTTGCTCGATCTTTAGATTATCCTGCCTCAATCCGGAGTTTGTATTTTTTAAAGATACCTTACCGTCGGTCGCTACTACGTTGATCTCGTTTGCGTAAATTTTACCCTCCAGCTTTAGACTATTAGATATTACGTTTAAATAATCCCCGTTATCGTTTAGGCCGTTCGCTCCTATATTTATAGAGCCATCTTTGCTTATGTTTAGAGATTTAAGATGTCCGTTTTCATAGGTGGGTTTGGCGGTGCTTAACGTAGTGGAGGAGGAATTTATTATGGTAGCGCCGTTTACGTTGATACCGCTAGGATTAGCGATGATAAGATCGGCTTTTCTGCCCGCTATCTCAATATTACCCTGTAAATTTGAAGGAAGAGGCGAGTTTACCTGATTGATTATAAGCTTAGCTTCGCCGCGATTGAGCCTCGGATTTGGCGGTATATAGCCTGCAGTTTTACTTATAGCTCCGCCTTGAGAGTTATTAAATACCGTGCCCTCTTTAGGAGTGTTAAGCTTGGAGTATTCGTTGATAGAAATCCCCTTATCGTTAGGAGAGGCGATATCTATTTGAGTGGCGGGAGCATTCGGAGTTTGAGACACCGAAGCTCTATGATTTACGGGAGCGGAGTTATCGGGTATTATCTCGCAATATGAAAAACAGGGAGCCAGCAAACCAATAAGCAAAAGAGCGGCAAGGCGTTTCTTCGCTTGGGTAAAGACGCCGAAATATTCTTTTGTATCAGTAGGGGCGCTAAGACGCCTTGCGCCATTAAAAATAGAGCTTAAACATAAAATTTGCATACTAATAACCTCCGTTTGCGATGGGTTTATATCTTAAATTTCTTGAATACTTTCTTAAAAAAATAGTAAATTTCGGATATTTTATTTAAAATTTGTTTGAATTAACTTTGGAGTTCGGTCTGGGCGCAGGATTGCTATTTCTCGGCTCTTAGTATGGCGTATCTGCGCTAAAATAGTTATTAAAATTTACTAAGCGTTATATAGTCTTCGTTTATATTAAACGCCGCGGTAAGCGCCGATAAAATTTCACTAAATTTAAAAGTCGTAGCTTAAAGAGAAATTTAAAGCGGGACTGTCCGTTTTAAAATTTTCCGGTTTGCTAATAGGGAAAGCTACCAAAAGATCATAGCTAAAAGAGCCTGAAATATTTCCTCTAAGGCCCACGCCTCCTCCGCTAAGCATTTCGCCCTCTGCTGGATAATCTTTTCCCTTAGAGCTAAGCTTGCCAACATCAAAGGCCAGGTAGACGCCGTTATTTTTAAAATACTTATATTCCAAGGTATTTCTTATATAAAAACCGCTATCTCCAAGCAGGCTCATCTGAGAGTCAAACCCTCTAACGCTATAGTATCCGCCGATATTTAGCCTATCTATGGGGCTAAGATGAGTACTGGCTCTTCTTGCGTAAAGCTCCAGTTCGTAGCTTAAAGGGATAGCGGAGGATCTGGTTTTAAAATTTAACGCGGCGTTTATCAAATGGTACCTTGAGCTTCCGCCGCCGAAGTCTTCATCGGGAGCTCTTAGAGCGTTAAACGCCCCTGTGGATTTTAGGTACGAAAGCATCATCTCTACTGAAGAGTTATCAAAAAATACCTTAGATTTTAGTCCCGCCTCATAGCCGCCTTCACGCTTTCTTTGGTTGCTAAGTTCATAATCTTGTATATAGTTTTTATACTTTTTTTGCCAAATTCTAAAAAACAGAGAATTTTTGGAGTTTTGATTTCTAAAATATACGTAGTTAAGATCCAAATTTCTTCTAACGCTGCTTCCACTATAGGTATAAAGCTCATACGTTCCCGGTACTATTTGATCGTAGGTGTATTTGTTCTGCCAAAAGGATAGAGAGAAGTATCCGAAAGGTATACTAAAGCCTGCGTAGTAGTTAGCTGATCTGCCGCTTTTGCTATCATCCCCTAAAGATTTTTTATCTCCTCTTAAAAAATTCCTACCGTAAGAAGCAAATACGCTCTCGTTTAATCCGAGTAAATTTAAGCCGTAAAGCATGGTCGCGCCTTGGTATTTGCCGCTAGATTTGGAGCCCAGATTATCCGCGCTTAGTCTAAGCAGTAGAGGAGAGCTTTGCTGTTTAGAGATATTGATATCGGAGTAGCCCTGCTTTGCGGAAGGGCTTAAGCTTATCTCCGCCTCGCTTCTTGAAGCGGCATTGAAATTTTCCATAGCCTGCTCCAGATCTCTTAAATTTAAAATCTCTCCCCTCTTATCGCCGCCGAATGCGGTAAAGATGCTTCTTTGGTTCTTAGCTTCAGAGCCGGGCTCAAGCGATATCTCGCCTATGCGTCCGGGATGCAGAGCTAAAAGAAGGGTGCCCGAGGAGATATTTTGCTGGGGGATGGAAACGGAGGTAGTAATAAAGCCTGCGGATATGATTTTATTGTTATACGCTCTTGCCAGAGCTAAAATTTCATCGCTTCCCAAGCAGTCGCCGCTTTTAAATTTAAGCTCTTTTAGGGTGGAACTTAGAATTCTTTCAAACCCGGGCGGAACGGAATGATCGGAATTCGAGGTAGAACCGATGGACTTAGCGAGAGTTTTTATTTTCGCGCGCCCCAAGTTTTCATCATTTGGTTTAGAGATAAGGACGCCCGAGCCAGCACCGTCTTTGGGATTGACGGCTGGGGTTTTCAGATCATCTTTGTTTTTAGATTCGTAATCCGCTTCGTTAAATTTAGAATCCGCGCTATTTTTCTGCTCGTTTTGCGCTTCTGCGTTAATCAGTTTGATCTCATAAATTTTAAAGCAAATTCCTGCTTTCTTGGGCTCCGCGGTTGCGCTTGAAGCGGGAGACTCTTCGCTGCGTATCGTTATGAAGGGATCCTCGGCGCCTTGTCTAATTGATCTTATTCTTTGCTCTTCAGAATTTATGGCACCCGAAATATCGGCAGGAGTAGCCATAATCGCTTTAGGAGCTAGGCTTAAGCCTATAAAGATAGAGGCCAGAATAAGCTTGACGCTTTTAACGCCGCGGGGTTGCAAAGAGGCTCCTTTAAATTTACTATCGTCATAATAGAATAATGGTTTTTGATCAAACATCGATTGCTCCTATTCTTTACGATCGGAATATTGCCGCAAAAGAAAACCTTATAGCTTAAGCATAACAAAAAGCATCTATTGGCATATATTCGCATATATTCGCTTTTTATAGGCTTTGTCTTCCGCTAGGAGCTATCAATTAAAATTGGCGATAATACACTAATTTTTTAAATTTTCGAGCAAGGCTTCTTGGATTTTAGTGCTAATTGAGATTTTATATTTTATTATGCCCAGAATCTCGATTTTTAATATAGTAGTTTCTCTTAAACTACCTGTATAATCTAGCGTTTTTAGCATTTGAAATTTTTTTGAAAAAATTTACAAAAGCCGTAAAGTAGGGCTTTCAAAAAAATCAAAAAAACTAAAAATAGGGGGAAAATTTGATAGATGGTGTCCCCGACAGGATTCGAACCTGTGGCCTCAAAATTAGGAATTTTGCGCTCTATCCTACTGAGCTACGAGGACAAAAATCGGCAATTTAATCGCCGATAATATTCATAACGTCGTCTAGTTTTTTGTGAAGATCTTTGTCATTGATGGGCTTTGTCATAAAGTCATAAGCACCTTTATTTAAAGCCTCTCGTTTAGCGGTCTCGTCCGTAGTAAGGACGATGACGGGGATATGAGCTATACTTTCTCTAGCGTGAAGATTATCTAAAAATTCCAGCCCATTCATCACAGGCATTACGATATCTAATAAAATCAAATCAACGGGCTGAACTTCGAGTACGGCAAGAGCGTCCAAACCATTTTTGGCTTGGAGTATGGTTTGGAATTTGCCGTATTTTTTTAGCATAACTTCAAGTAGCTTTAAATTTATAGCGTCGTCATCAACCGTTAAAACTTTCAAATCTCTCATTTAAGACCTCATTCTTATATATATTTTTGTGCGAGTTTCTCAAGACCCGACTTGGTAATATTGTAACTAGCGACTTCGTTAAATAGTGGATTTTCATCGTTGTCGTTAGAAAACAGAACTAGCTTGGTCACAGGCGCTTTTCGGCGCAAGCTCTCTAACGCCGCTAAGTCTAGCCCCGCTAGCTTTTTATCAATCAAAACAAGTTTATAGCTGCCCGTAGCCGCCATAGAAATAAGCTGGTCGAAATTGCCCGCAATTTCTACGTCTTTATACTGGTGTTTTAATATGCTGGCAAAAATTTTACTTTCCATAATGTTTGCCTTACATATAAGTATATCTTTTGTCGGCACGCGCGCACCCTTAGCTTTCACTACGTCATCGGAAACTATGCTTTTTTTAGGAACTAGCTTCATTACCGTCTTTGGCACTTTGACAGTTTTAATGACCGTCTTAGGCACCTGGCGTTTGACAAGCTTTTTAACCAGCTTCTTTGTAGTTCCACCGGCAGGCGCTGCATCAGATCGTTTATCACCGATAAAATTATCTAGCATTTGGGCTAAGATATCCTTTTTGATCGGCTTGGTGCAGTATTCGTCAAGCCCCGCCGCCATAAATTTCTCTCTATCGCCCTTTAGCGCATTGGCAGTAACAGCTACGATCGGGATGTGGCGGAGATTATTTTCGTGCTCGTATTGCTTGATCTGCTTTGTAGATTCTATACCGTCCATAACAGGCATCGAAATATCCATAAATATGAGATCATAGTCGTTATTGGCTTTTCTGGCTTCCAGCGCCAAAAGTCCGTTTTCGACTATCGTCAAATTCATATTAAAGCTATTTAACGTATGCTTCATAAGCTTTTGATTGATCTCATTATCCTCTGCAATAAGGATTTTGGCATTATATTTTCTATTGACCAAAGGTACATTTTCATCGGCAGGATTTCGCTCTGCCGGCACTTCAACCTCTTCTTCGACTTCGACATCCTCTTCGACCATAATGGTTTCTTCCTGTTGCTCGTCTTCGTATACGGTAACGGGCACCTCGACCATCTCCTCTTCCTCAGGCTGCTGGATAACTACCGGTTCGACTTTTACGCTAACAGGCTCGATCTCAGGCTCTTCGACATGGTCGTTTTGAGTAGCAGGCTCCACCTTCGGAATATCTACAGGCTCTGGCTCAATATTCGGCTCTTCGGCAGGAATATTTTGAGCCGCTGGTTCTACTACTGGCGTTATCGATTCAAACTCGATATTTGAAGGCTCCTGTTTAACCTCTTCAAGTTTTGGCTTGATAGGTTTTAGTTCAGGCTCAATTGTTATCGGCTCTGGCTCAACAGCGATAGGTTCTGGCTCAATTATCTTTTCAGCTGTACTTTCAGGTTCTGAAAGTTTAACATTTGAAATTTCATTTTCATGAGCAGAAACACTTGAAGTATCAGGCTTCGAAGCTTTAGCGATAGGAATTTCAGACTCGGTTTTAACGGCTACAGGGATTTCTTCTTCTACGCTTGGAATTTCAACCTTTTCGGCAGGCTCTTGCACCTTGGCGCTCGGTTTGATATCCGAAAGATCGATATCTATATCAGGAATTTCAATCTCAGCCTTAGGCGTCTCAACCTTAGCCTTTGGAATTTCTATTTTTGCAGGCTCAACCTTTACTTCTTCTTCCTCTTTTTTAATCTTAGGAAGCTCTATTTCGATATCAGAAAGATCGATGCTAGGAGTTTCGGCTTTAGGAGCCTGAGTCTGCGTTACATGTGTTTTGAGCCCCACAAAATCATCAGGGATTTCCAAAGATATAGGCTCATCGATATCGGTCTGGGCATCCTTTGTGCTTGAAGGCTCTACCTTTGGCTTTCCTGCGTGTGGAATTACTATTTCAGGAATATCTATATCGATCTTTGGTGATTCAGGCTCTGTCTTTTCAATCTTAATATCACTCATAGGCTCGATATCTATAGGCTTAATGACCGGCTCTTCCACCTTAGGAGCTTCTTTTTTGAGCTCTTGAGCGATACTAGACTTACTAACAGCCTCCTCTTTATGCGCAGAATGAGCCTCGGCATCATGCGTACGCCTTCTGCTTTGCAAGATAGCGCGTAGCTCGTCTGCCGACGAAGTAGTAGCATGTCGTAATTCATCGAGCTTGTTGATGATAGGTCTTTCTTTTACTATCGGCTCTTCCATAATCATTTCATCAGCGACGATAGGCTTTTCTACCTCGGCATCCAGCTTAATCTCATGCGTCTGTGGAGCAAAATCCGATCTACTTAGAGCAATTCCGGATTTTGAAATTTTATCTAGCGTCTTAACGAATTTAGTTAAGTTAAAAGGCTCTGTAAGGGTAAAAATTTTGGAATTTGAAATACTAATACTTTGAAGCTCTTTTGGCTTAAGAGTTAAGATCGTAGGCATACTCAATATATCGCTAACCTCGCCGTAATTCTTAAATCTAGTGATAAGGGCGTCATATTTGTTATTATTTTGCGCTGAGCGGAACTGCGCGTTCGTATTAAATATCGAAATTTTACCGCCTAGCTTGCTGATATAATTTTTAACGATATCATTATACATCGTATCGGCGCTATCAGCTAAAAGCGCGAAATTTAATCCTTTGATGCTTTCAAATACTGCGTCTGCATCAGTCTTTTGAGTCTCTTTAAAAGCAAGGGTGAAGTAAAATCTAGTACCCTTTCCTACGGTAGATTTGACCTGAAGCTTGCCGCCCATCATCGCTACGTATTTAGACGAAATCGTAAGTCCAAGACCCGTTCCACCATATTTGCGCGTGATTGTAGAGTCAGCTTGAGAGAAGGCGTTAAATACATTTGCGAGCTTATCTTCAGAAATTCCAATGCCGGTATCTTCTACGCTAAACGTTACGATCGCCTCTCCTGGAGCTTTGCTAGGCTCCCTTAAAATTTCGACCACGATAGTGCCGTGCTCAGGCGTAAATTTGACCGCATTTGACATGAGGTTGATAAGAACCTCTTTGATCTTCGTGATGTCTCCGTATAGATGATGCACGAGTGTAGGATCGATGTAGAGCAGGATGTCGATATTCTTTTCGGCAGCCTTAGCTACGTAAATTTCAACCGCGCTTTCGAAATCTTGAATAGGGTTAAATAAGATATCCTCAAGCTCGACCTTATTACTTTCGATCTTGGAGACATCCAAAATGTTATTAATGATCGTTAGAAGGTTTTCGGACGATTTTTCGATGGTATCAACGTAATCGCGCTTCTCTTCATCCAGATCAGTATTTTTAAGAAGCTCCGTAAAGCCGATGATGCCGTTAAGTGGCGTTCTGATCTCGTGCGACATATTGGCCAAAAAGATCGATTTTGCCTTATTGGCATCCTCCGCAGCGCCCTTTTGATATGCAATCAGATCGAGCGCATCCTCGATAAGTGAATACGCCTTGTTAACACCCTCACTAGTCCTAACGTCGATATGCTCGTGCTGATTCGTCAAATCGCCGATTCGGCTAAGCACGTTGCCGAGGTCGGTAACGTTCTGTCTTAAACGTCTTGTAATACCCAAGGCAAAAACGACCAAAATAGCCGCTAAAACCCATATGCCAAGAGCAATAAATAGGTTTCTTAGTCTTTGCGCTAGATAAGTATCGGCATGCGCTGCAAGCTCAGCATTGATCTTTTCAGAAATTTCGCTTAGCTTTTTATATTTAAGTGTAGTAGAGGCAAACCACTCTTGAAAAGGCACGCTATAATGTCCCTCGTCCGCTTCTTGCTGCAATGTGGCTGAAATTTTAGCAGTCTCTCTTAATGCGTTTTGAAATTCCTCTCCGTCTAGAATTTTTAAAATCGCAGCTCTGGCATCAGATTCCGGCAAGAAGTAGTAATTAGGAAGCGAACTAGATAGGTTGAAGCTAGCCCAAGTCCTTAGCTGTGCCTGATTCATAGCCTTGCTACCGATGATGTATTCGATAATATAGTCGCGCTCCGATGCAGTGGCATCCATCGCCTCATAAGTATTAAGCAACGAAACCGTCCAAACGGTAATATTTGAGCTTACAAGACCCTCTCTTAGCACTCGTTGGATTGTTTTTACATCATCATCGAATTTTTGAAAATATGAGCTGAAAAGCTCACCGAAGCTTTTGCTTTGAGCATCGACATCCCTTCTTACCTGCGGAAGTTTGTCTAATAAACCGTCTATATCGGTCTCGGCAGCCAGAAGCTCGTCATTACCGGTGCCGTAAGCGAAAATATCAAAAATAGTCTTTTTTATGACGTTTTCACTGATATTTTTGCTTTCTTTATACTTTGCAAGCGCATCGTCGGTTTTTTTGCGTTGGCCCGATAGAAGGGTTCCCATACCGGGGTTTCCCTCGCTACCCAAAAACGCCGAAGTGATACCGCGCTCTTTATCTACCTGCTCTACTAACGCCGCGAGGTTGCTATTTTTAGCAATTTGCTGCTGCAAAATTCCCACTCTGGCGTAATCCTGCAAAGAGATAAACAAGAAATATGATGCAAACGCGAAAATCAAAAGTAACGGGATACCGCTAACAAGTCTCAAAGCACTTGTAGTATTTAAATTCATACAAAATCCTTCAAAGCGCAGCTTACGCGACGTTAAATTTTATTCAACCGGAGAAACGAAGTCGCTTCCGTCACGCTAGGCGGAGACGATTTAGCCGTCCTGCAAAGTTAATGGGTGATTTTACTAAACAAATCTTTAAATATAGCTTTTTGCGTTAGGTTTTCGTTAATGATTGTTTAAAATTTTTTCGGCGGTTTGGATATTCGTAAGCGATCTGATCTCATCGAAGCTCGCCGCATAAATGCTCTCAAAATCGCCGTAAAAGTCCAAAAGCTTCTTCAGGCTTCCCTTGCTAACGCCCAAGCTTAGCAGCTTTGAGCTTTGTAGATCGAGCTTGCGTTTGCTCTTTTGGTGAAACGAGATCGCAAAGCGGTGCGCTTCATCGCGTAGTCGCTGAAAAAACTGCAATTTTTTATCATCCGTCGGCAGCGAAAAAATCCCGTTCTTCGTGCAAATTTTATCTTTCGCAGCTCCCTTTGCGCGGTGGGCTTTAGCGTCGATCTTCTCTTTAGAGATGGCGATTATATCGACGTTTGCTCCGACGCTGCAGATTATTTCCTCTGCCAAGTTTAGCAGAGCCGTTCCGCCGTCGATGAGCCACAGATCGGGTGCTGCGAGCTCGTCAAATTTAAGCGCGCGGCTAGTTAGATACTCGCGCATCTGATCGTAGTCGTTATTTGAGCTAAGGTGCTTGTGGCGGTAGTTTTGCTTGTTAAACTCGCCGTCTTGAAAGCTTATCATAGCTCCCACGGCTGCGGCGCCGAACATATGCGAATTGTCGAAAACCTCGATATTTACGGGCAAATTCGTAAGATTAAAATAATCCTTCAGCTCCTGCAAAAATGCGTAATCGTGCGTTTTTAGATGCTTTTTGATATTGATCTCGCAGTTTTGATATGCAATCTCGCAAATTTTACGCTTCTCGCCGATTTTTGGCGCGTAAATTTTAAACGCTCTTTCGTGCCGCTTGGATAAAATTTCGCATACCAGATCCGCATCGTCAAACTCGTCGTAAACGTAAATTTTAGCGCACGCCACGGGAGCCGCGGCAGGAAAGGCGCTTAAGATCATCTGCTTGTAGGCGTTTGCGATATCATCGGCGCTTGGGGCTTTGCAGTTGATTATATGCGAGCTTGAGGCTGAAATTTTTCCCTCGCGTATGCTAAAATGCACGGCGCAGACGAGCCCGTCGCGTGCGGCAATCGCAAAGACCTCGAAATCATCGAGTTTTGCCAGATCGACCTCCACCTTTACGTTCATCTGCTTTAAAATTTCGATCGTATCGCGGATCTGTGCGGCTTCCTCGAAATTTTCGCTCTGCGCAAGCCGCGCCATCCGCTCCAAAAGCTGCGGCACCATCTTTTGCGGATTTTTTAGAGCCGTAAGCGCGCTTTGTACGATACGCGCGTAATCCTGCTTTGAAATTTTATCCTCGCACGGAGCGGCGCAGCGCCCGATCTGATGGAACAAACAGGCCTTCTTGCCCTTGACGCAATTTTTCTTCTGCACGAGCGGAAACTGCATGTAAAGCGTCTGTAAAATTTCCTTCGCGCCGTGAAAATAGGGACCGAAGTATCTGATGTTTCTGCCCTTTACGATCTTTCGCGTGATCTCAAAGCGCGGGAAATCGTCGTCTAAATTTACGTAGATATATGGATAGGTCTTATCGTCGCGCAGCAGGATGTTGTATTTAGGCTTAAGCTGCTTGATGAAGGAATTTTCTAGTATCAGCGCGTCGCTCTCGCTGGGCGTTACGATGTATTCTAAATGCGCCGCCTCGCTTATCATCTTGGCGATGCGCGCACTTAAGCGCGGGCTCGGAGCGAGAGCGGGCGTGAAAGAAAAGTAGCTTTTGACGCGATTTTTTAAAATTTTTGCCTTGCCGACGTATAACAGCTTGCCCGCGGCGTCGAAGTACTGATACACGCCGGGGCTAGCAGGCAGGCTCTTAATCTCCTCTATTAGCAAGGATTAACCCTCTTATCTCTTCAAAAATTTTATAAATTTGCGGATCTTGGATTTTGTTTTTAAACTCCCCTTTTGCGCGCTCTGAAGATAAAGCTTCGCCATCCCAGCGCAAATGAGCTTTATAAATTTGCGCCCTTCTTCTGCTCATTACTCTATCTGCGACGAAAAATTTTATATCGCACACGCCGCAAAGCTCCGCCGTCACTCTAGCGGCTACGAAGCGCTTTAATACGTCTTTTATTAAATTTATATTACTATCGCGTTTTAGTTCGCAAAGCCCAGCCGGGTGTTTCGCGGCTATCATCAAAATGCCATCTTTGACGTAGATGAAAGCGATCAGCCTTTGCCAACTAAGCGGCAAAATCGCCAGAAACTCGCCTCTTTCTCGCATCTTGGCATATAAAGGATTTTTTCTAATATGAGCGATTATTTCTCTTGCATTTTCCATAGACGGATTTTAGCATTTTTTATCTTAGTTTTGCTTAGCGGCTGCGGATACAAAGGGCCGCCGTTTTACTCGGACGCGGATGAGCAAACCGCGAACGCAGAGGCATCCGCCGCGGATGGTAACAAAACAAACGACACGAAAGGCGGCGTTAGAATTTTACGCGATAAATAGCCTACTTTTAGCTTTGCTTTGTTATACTTTTAAAAATTTTTACAAAGGAATTTTATGCAAACGGCAGACATTTTAGTGCTGGACTTCGGCTCTCAATACACCCAGCTGATCGCTAGGCGCTTGCGCGAACAAGGCGTTTACACCGAGCTGATCGCATACGACGCGCCGATCGATAAGATAAAAGCCAAAAACCCTAAAGGCCTTATTTTAAGCGGCGGGCCCGCTAGCGTTTACGCCAAAGGCGCGTATTTTTGCGACGATAGAATTTTTGAGCTTGGAATTCCGATTTTAGGTATCTGCTACGGCATGCAGCTCATCGCGCATAAATTTGGCGCCAGCGTCGTGCCTGCGGGCAAAAAAGAGTATGGCAAAGCCTCTTTGAAACTGCTTCGCGCCAGCAGGCTATTTGGCGGCGTGGAGGATAACTCAACCGTTTGGATGAGCCACTCGGACAAGGTCGAGAGCCTGCCGGAGGGCTTTGAGGTGATGGCAAGCTCGGATGAGAGCGAGTGGTGCGTATTCGGCGACGAGACCCGTAAAATTTACGCGCTGCAATTTCACCCGGAGGTCTGCCACAGCGAGTTCGGCGATAGAATTTTAAAAAATTTCGCCAAAGAGATCTGCGGAATAATCAGCACTTGGAATATGGGTAGCTTCGCCAAAGAGCAGATGATCAAAATAAAAGAGCGCGTAGGCAGCGCCAAAGTGCTTTGCGCGGTAAGCGGCGGCGTGGATAGCTCGGTCGTAGCGGCGCTTTTGGCGCATGCGGTGCCACAGAGCCTAATAGCGGTTTTCGTAGATAACGGGCTACTCCGCACGGGCGAGCGCAAGGCGGTAGAGGAGATGTTTAGGCTCAAACTCGGCGTGAGCTTAGACGTGATCGATGCTAGCGAGCTATTTTTAAGCAGACTAAAAGGGGTGGTCGATCCGGAGCAAAAACGCAAAATCATCGGCGCGACCTTCATTGAAGTTTTCAGCAAAGAAGCGGCAAAACACAAAAACGTAAAATTTCTAGCCCAAGGCACGCTCTACACCGATATCATCGAAAGCTCGATCGCAGGCTCAAGCAAGACGATCAAAAGCCATCACAATGTAGGCGGGCTGCCTAAGGATATGAAATTTGAACTGATCGAGCCTTTGCGCGAAATTTTTAAAGACGAAGTGCGCCAGCTGGGACTCGAGCTAGGTCTTTCGCGCGAAGTCGTTTTCCGCCATCCATTCCCGGGCCCAGGCCTTGCGATCCGCATAATGGGCGAGGTAAATACGCCGAGCCTCGAGCTACTGCGCAAAGCCGACGTAATCCTACGCGACGAGCTAAAATCGAGCGGCTGGTACAACAAAACGTGGCAGGCGTTTTGCGTGCTTCTAAACGTGCATTCCGTGGGAGTCATGGGCGATAACCGCACCTACGAAAACGCCGTGTGCATACGCGTAGTGGACGCCAGCGACGGCATGACGGCTAGCTTCTCGCGCCTGCCTTACGACCTGCTAGAAAACGTCTCTCGCCGCATCATAAACGAAGTGGACGGCATCAACCGCGTAGTTTACGACATCTCGAGCAAACCGCCTGCGACGATAGAGTGGGAGTAAATCGAGCAATGAGACGTTTTAAATTTATCGTTTTATCTACCGCTTTTGCCGTAATGATGTCGCAGGCCGAACACATTAAAGAGGTTCAGGCCGTAACGCAAGTTTTCGGCGACGGAGAAAATTTAAGTGCGGTAGTGCTTGAATATGATAAGCCGATTTTGAGTTCATCCGTATCGAAGGATGACTATACGGTAGCAAATCGCGACATCTCCAAAGTCTACGTAAGCACTAAGTCAAATTTAAATACAGCTAATGCCAAAATTCCAAAATCGGGCAAATACGTAATAATCGAGCTTATGCCGCTTGCAATGATCGATAGCTCGGTCGATCCTCATCCTGAAGATAAAGCTAACAGAGCAAAACGTAATGCGATGGGCGAAAACGGTCCGACGCTCGGTAGCAGAGGCAATCCGCAACCTCTTAAAACCTTTAGCGCGAGCGTAATGCAAACGGGCAAGATCATAAATGTAAACGGCGAAATTTATACCGAAAAGGGCGAATTCAATTCCACAAATACCCGAGAGTTGCTCGTCGAAGATTTCATCCAAGATGTCTTCGTAGATCAAAGCCAAAACGGCACAAAACTGATGTATAATCTTTTTATACCGAAAAACTACGATCCTAAAAAATCCTATCCGCTAGTGCTTTTTATGCATGATGCAGGAACGGTTTCGCTGCAGATCAAATCTACGCTCGTTCAAGGTCTAGGCGCTGTGGCATGGGCGGATCCCGCGTGGCAAACCGAACATCCAAGCTTTATTTTGGCGCCTCAATACGACACTATTATCGTAAATGATAAATTTCAGTACGGCAAAGAGCTCGAAAGAACGATAAATTTAATCAAATATCTATCTAGCCGTTATAACTTCGATATGAAGCGAATTTATAATACGGGTCAATCTATGGGCGGTATGGCATCTATCCAAATGGATATAGATTATCCGGATTTTTTTGCCGCCTCCTATATAATAGCGAGCAAATGGGATGCAAACATCACGTCGCCGCTTGGATCTCAAAACGTCTTTTTTGTCGCTTCGCAAGGCGACAAGGGTGCATATCCGAGTACAAACGAGATCACGCAAAATTTACAAAAAGATGGCGTTTGCGTTAAAAAGATCATCCTGGATGCTTCCGACAAACGACAAATAGATGAGCGCATCAAAGCGATGCTTGAGCCGAGTTGCCATATCTACTATGTGATCTATACGGGCGGGAGTCATCGCCATACATGGCAGCACGCTTATAGCATGAAGGCGGCGATGGAATGGATATTTTCGCGGAGAAAAACCTAAAATTATAAATTAAGGAAATGCGATGTTGAGGTTAATCATCGTAATGGTGATATTAGCGGCTCTCATATACTTCGTGATGGGAGGCGGTGGTAAAAAGACGATCAAGGATTACAAAAATTTCAGCCGCGAAGAGTTGGGAACCTCTATTGAAAATTTAATATGCGTTTTAAATCAGTTACTGGATGGACAGATCGAAAGGATATAATCTCATTATGGTTTTAAAAAAATATAAAGTAAATCTGCATTTTGCGATCTTGTTAGTAGCAAATTTCATACCAACGGCACACGTTCTTTAGTAAACAATATAATTGGAGAAGATCTATGAAACAAATCTGCGTCATCCTGGCACACCCTTACGAAAAAAGCCTAAACGCAGCAATCGCGAATGCGGCAGTAGAAAAGCTGCAAAATAGCGGCTACGAGGTTAAAATTCATGATCTATATAAGGAGAAATTTAATCCGATCCTTAGCGGCGCTGAGCTCGTGAGCGATGAAAGCGACGACGAGCTGTTAAAGGCGCATCAAAAAGACATAGCAAACGCCCACGGCATCGTGATTGTCCATCCGAACTGGTGGGGCGAGCCGCCCGCCATCCTCAAGGGCTGGATTGACCGTGTGCTAAGGCAGAGAGTAGCCTACGATTTTGCGCCAGGTGATAACGACGGCGGGCTTCCGATAGGACTTTTAAAGGCTAAAGCCGCCGTAGTTTTCAACACCTCCAACACCCCCGAGGCCAGAGAAAACAAGATATTCGGCGATCCGCTGGAAAGAATTTGGAAAAGCTGCATTTTTGATTTTTGCGGCGTGAAAATCTTTGAGCGGCTGATGTTTAGAGTGGTCGCGGATAGCGACGAGGTCGAGCGAAAGGTCTGGTTAGAGCAGGTAGCGCAGACGCTGGATAGGTACTTTCCGAAGCAGATATCGCTTTAGATTTAAAATGCACTGCTCGCAAAATCCGCGTGGCGTAGAATTTTGATTGCCTATTTTAAACAGATACGCGCCGAATTCGCTCGCACATTTGGCGCAAAATCTATGAAATTTAGGAGGTAATCATGCTTAGATTAATCGCAGCGATGGCGATTTTAGCGGCTCTCATATACTTCGTGATGGGAGGCGGCGGCAAAAAGACGATCAAAGATTACAAAAATTTCAGCCGCGAGGAGCTGGAGACTTTATGCCTCGAAAAGAACGACAAGATCGCCTGCCAGCGTATCGCCGTGGACTATATCAAAGAAAATAAACCGAAAAAATGATCTAAATTTGCGAGGCTAATTTTGCGGTTTCGCTCAAACGGCGCGCGGTTAAATTTCTAGCCCGGTCCAAACGCTGCGCGGATAAATTTGCCTGCAAAGCACGACTAAAATGTCGATTAAATCGGTACCGAGCGCCGCGCAAATAGCGTAAATTTAAAAGCAATAATTCAAGTATTAGCATGCGCGCTGATAAAACCGCTAGCGCAAATTAAAGCGATAAATCGCGCCGTGTTTTTTATGCGCAGACGGAAGGAGCGACGGATGAAAATTTTATGGCAAAGTAGGCTTCAAAATAGACTTCGCGATATCGGCGAAAACATCCTGATAAAGGGCGATCGCGCATTTTACACAGGCGATAACAACGAGCAAAAGCAGATGAAGCTTAGAAAATTTTCGCTCGAAAGCGGTGAGCAGCTAGCCTGCGCGCCTTTTCGCGATTTTACCCGCGCCGCAACCTTTGACAATGACGGCCGCACGCTCGTAGTCTTGGGCTTTATTGACGCGATTTATAAATTTAACGCCACGGATCTCGCGCTCATCTCAAAGCACAAAAAGGGCGTGCTAAAATACGGCAACTTTATCGCGCTAAGTAGCAAGGATGGCGATAAAAAGGCTATTACGGCGACCGACGACACGCTTTTTATCTACGATTTTGAGACGCAGACGGGCACGCGAAAGCGATTAAAGGGCTGCGCGGCGATTTTTAAGCAAGATGAGCTAAATTTCTTGATTTTTACGCGCTCGGGTCAAATTTACCGCTTAAATTTGAGCGGTTGTGAGCTTAAAATCATCGCTAAAACTTGCCCTATGACGCAGGCGCAGCGCGCAAGCGGCGGATATTGCATTCGCGCGGGCAAGGCCGGCGAAAACGGCGAAATAGAGGGTGCTAACGAGCTTGTTTTTACGGACGCAAATTTTAACGTTAAATTCCGCGCGGAGCTGGACTTTGATTTCGATAAATTCGAGCTTGCCGCAGACAGATCAGACGGCTGGCGCGGGCACTTTATAAACGAGCCGAACGAGCTGAGGGTTCTCGATCTGCGTAGCGAGGCGGACGGCTTCGAGGACGGCAGCTCGGGCGGATTTACTCAGGGCGAGGCGAATAAATCCAGGTGCGAAGCGACGGATAAATTTGAGCAAAATAAGCCCACCCGATATCTCGCGACAAAGCCCGTTTTGACGCATAAATTTAAACAAAAGGGCGCGAGAATTTTAGGCGTCGTTACGGCTGCTTCTTGCCGGGCTACGAGCGCAAAATCCGAAGCGGAGCAAAAGGGCGCATTTGCCGATCAAAATTTAGCGTCCAGAGGCGGCCGCGGTATTGAAAACCGTGAATATTCACTCCTCGCTCCCGGTAAAAATGAAAAACGCAGGCATCGCGCGCCTGAGTGCGCCCGCGATCTCGTACTAGTCGATAATGCCTACGACGAGGATGCGGAGCAAATTCTAACCTGCTATGAGATATGAGTATACTCGCTGCAAAGCACGCTTAGCTCGCAAAATAAGGATGCCCGTATACACTCTGCCTTGCCGCAAAACACTGCCCGCGCATTATGGCAAAGTGATAAAATTTACGGGCCCCGCAAAACAGCGCATGCAGCGTGCGCCTTAAACAAAATTTAAAAAATTTAGCCTCCGCGCAGCTAACGCTTCGGATTAATACTAGCGAGGCGAGCTGCGGTACAGCGCGCGAGCGAATACGATTTAGAGCCATAGCGGCTGTGATATAAGGCAAACGTCGCGGCCGTGCGGACGGCTGGCGGCTACGATACTAATCCCAATAGCGCGCCAAGGTGCTAGCATGCGGCGAAATGACACGGGCGACGAGCATTGTCGTATCCGCGCCTAATCCGAGCTACTATGCACGTATCGGCAAGGCGGTATGTGCTATACCGGCAGGGTCGCAACGAGTTCAGTCTGCCGCGCCGTCAGCGCTTTCTATTATTCGCAAAATTTCGCTTATCTTTTGCGGATCTTTAATGCCTCGCGCATCCTCCACGCGGCTGTTTAGATCGATAGCGTAGGGGCGCAGCGCGAGTGCCTCACGGATATTTTGCGCGCCGATGCCGCCTGCAAGAATAAAAGAGATCGCGCCGCCTTTGGAAGCAGTGCTACACTTATCCGCGCTATCATCTTTTGTGGCACCCAGCTTGTCCACTTCTCCGCCGTCATTCGTAATATTTGGCGCACCCGCCTCATAGTCGCTTGCGCCGCAATGATCGGAGCCCTCCTTCGCGGGCTCTATATTGTTTGACTGAGCAGCAGTACACGCACTGGCTCGGCACTTCTCGCCACCCTTTGCGTCGCGGACATAATTTTCTATTGCAGGCTCTGCCTCGCTTGATCGGATGACAGCATGCGCAATTTTACTAGCCTCGCCATTTTTGACAGCATGGTGATTGTAGCTTGCTGTGGGCTTTATGCCGCTGTTTTCGACACACTCTGCGTAAAATTTTTCCTCGCCGAAATTCTCGCGGATCGTACTACACTCAAGATCGCCTCTTGCGTCGCCTGTGCTTTGCATTATGTTGCCCGCGCAGTTTTTTTCATCGTTCGTTGCGCCGTCTCGTCCTTTGTGGCTGGGCCCAGCGCGTCGCAGCAGATCCCAGTCGAAGCTCACGCCGTTGCCGCCCAGGCTCGCTCCTTTGGCGTCAAATAAGATTCGATCGAAGCTCAAGCCCTCAAGCGGCGGCATTTCGGCACCAATGCTTAGCACCTGCCACGCTTCGATACCCGCCGCGTTAAGGCGCGCTTTGAAATCCGCGCTTATGCGTCCGTAAATCTGGGCGCAGTCCAGCTCGCAAGCCTCGCAAATTTTTAAAATTTGCTCTTCGCTTAGAGTTTCTACGCCAAAAATTTCAGAATTCAGATCCTCCGTCGAGGCGGGCGTGGCGCGGCTTGTATTTAAATTTACGCTCAAATCGTCGAGATGCCTTTCGCAAAATTTCGCGGCCTCATAAAATTCTACGCTTCCGCTCTTGCTCGCGTAAATTTTATCTTTGCAAATTTCATCGTCGCAGGCTTTGCCGCTAAAATTTTTACATTCGCATGCGGCGGCGCTGTGTTTTTCAGAGCTCAAAGCAAAAACTCCGACGCACTTTATGCCGTTTTGGTGCGCGATACGTGCGATCTCGCGAGCCGTTTCTATGCTAACGCGACGCTTGGAGCTTGACACAAAAATTACGCCTAAAAAATTTACACCTATACTTGCCATAGCGCATGCTTCTTCAGATGTTTTGATACCGCAAATTTTAATTAAAACGTTCATATTTTCGCCTAAAAGATATAATATCGCAAACTAGTCTCTGCGATCTCTTTCATTATTTCAAACATCTCGTTTGCACTCCACTCCTCTTTTCGAAAATACATACTTACGGGAGAAAATTTATTGTGCTCGCTGTTGCCGTCTAGCTTAAAAATATAAGTTTTGTTGAGGTAGTAAAATTCGTTCATTGTACTAAGTTTTGAAAATACGTTTTTTGTGCTAGCGTCATTTTCATTAAAGTCGTCACCGCTACCAAAACATACGAAAGGCGTTATGTCTTCGTGGTTCATCATAGCTCTTACGCCGATTAAATTTTTGCCTAGGCGCTCTATTGCATTACCCCTAGCTTGCTTTTTTAACCCTTCTTTAGCGCGTTTATCATTTGTGCCTTGTCTTTTAACTTCTGCCGCTAGAAGGAGTTTTTGATATTTTGTGTCGCCTTGTTTTTTTAGCATCAAAAAGCCCCCATCAGGCATGATAGTATTGTCTTCCCATGTTGTATCAAACTGTTTTCTAATGCTACCGTTTTTTATATTTTCCATCATTCCTTTTAACGACAATCTTCCGCTAAATTCAAGGTAAAAACCGTTAAAATTTGGAATTTGACCAAATCTATTTTCTATATAATCAATAGTTTTTTGCATGGCCTGCGCTATGTTTTTATCGTCAAATTTGGACTCGGTATTTTTGGGTTTATGCTGATTTACATTTTTCCTTAGATCATCACTATTTGCCACTTTAAACCTTTTTTACGATATAGATGTATTCGGTTACGTAAAGCGCCCTGTTATTTAAATTTCTGCTTGCGCGGTAAGTTGGATAGCGGATTTCATGTTTTATGACTTTGCCGATTTTTGATAAATTTAAAAGAAACTCCACCTCACTGATAAATCCTTCCGAATTAAAAGAGATGACTAAATATTTAGCTGGGAATTTGGACAATAAGGCAAAAAATTCATCTGCTGCTTTTGCCTTTTTATTAAAATTCGAGCGGTTCCAGTCGTTTGGTATGCCCGATACCTCGCTTAAATTTTTAGGGTCGGGTGCCTTAAAATTTGCGATTAAATTTAGCATAAAATAGTTTGAGCCATAAGGGTGTTGGTTATATGGTGGGTCGAAGTAAGCGATATCCAAAGGGGATAAAATATCCGCTAACTTTAAGGCATCTTGCTGATAAACTTCAAATTCGCTCGTAAAATTTGAAAAAATTGGTTTTTGAAGAGTAATTTTACCTAAAATTCTATTTAACGCATTTTCTCCGCTACCGCCGAATTTTCCTACACCATCCTTGTCTTTGTAAAATCCCTTAAATACACCACCTGTATTTGAATGGATGCTAGCCTCGCTGAGCAGAGGCGCTATAAAAAAATGCCTAAAATCTAGATCTATTTCTTCTATTGCTTTACGCAAACCACCGATTATTAGCGCATTTTCACGAGAATAAAATACTCTCTCGCCGTGTTTTATATTAGCGTTATCTTTTGGAGCGTAAAGTTCGCTTATAAAGCTCTCGCTGGGTTTAAATTTTTCTAAAATTTGCTTAAAACTTTTGTCGATTTGCTCTTTGAGCTCTGGCGTGGAATTTGAAAGATAGCATGAGTTTATCACGCGCGAATAATCCTCTAAGTCGTTTGCAACAACGAGGCTCGAGTATGCTTTGGCTGCTCTTGCAACCACGCCTGAACCACTAAAAACGTCTACAAAACTTATCTTTTGTTTTTTTAGTTCGCTCTTTATCTCGCAAAGCACGTTTAAAATTTCGTTTAATATTGCGCGTTTATTACCCAAATAGCTAATTAGCTGTTCCTTTAAAAAGGCAGGATTTTCGGCAATTTCAATTTCTTTTATAGTATTCTTCAAGCTTTGCCTCGCGTATAGTCCTCAAAATATCGGTAAATCTTGCCAGATCTGATCGCCTCTAAAATTAGCGGCTTAGCCTCTGCAGGGCTTGAGACGACATCCGCGCAGTACAGCGCAAACATCGCATTTAGCACTACGATATCAAATTTCGGCCCACTAAGCTCGCCTTTTAAAATTTGCTTTAAAGTTTCGGCATTAGCCTCGCCGTCGCCGCCTTCGATATCGCTGTGAAATGCGCGAGCGAAGCCGAACTGCTCGGGACTTACGCGGTATTCTAAAATTTTACCGTCCTTGACCTCGTGGATTAGCGTCTCGTCGCACAGGCTGATTTCGTCCATGCCGTCCATGCCGTGCACCACCAGAGCGTGCTTACGCCCCAGAATCATCAGCGTTTCGGCGATGAGCCCGTTTACTTCCTCCAGATAATTGCCTACGATCTGATTGCTTAGGCTCAAATTTGGATTTAAAAGCGGCCCCATTATATTAAAGACGGTGCCGATTTTTAGGCGGTTACGCACCTCTTTGACCTCGGCGGTAATCTTGTGAAAAAACGGCGCGTGAAAAAACGCCAGCCCGGTGCGATCTAGCAGCGCCCTAACCTGCGCAAGATCGCTAAGTAGCGGCACGCCCAAAGCATCCAGAGCATCGGAGCTACCCGATCTGCTAGTAATGGCGCGGTTGCCGTGCTTGGCGACGCGTACGCCGAAGCTTGCCGCGATAAAGGCCACGGTCGTTGAGATATTGATCGTTTTTAGCCTATCGCCGCCCGTGCCCACGATGTCAAACATCGGGCTCGGATCGTCGTAGGTGATCGAGTATTTTAAGATACTGCGTACGAGCGCCGTGAGGCTGCTTGGATAGAGCGATTTTTCGCTGATCAGCACGAGCAGCCCCGCAAGCTGCACGATGTCGTAATCCTGCTCGTAAAGCGCCTTGCAAATGACCGCATAATCGTCGCTATCTAACGGGAAGCCCTTTTGTAGCTTCAACATAAACGGGGCGAAATTTACCACGAGTTTCTCCTTTAAAATTATCTTTTTGCCGTAATTGATGAAATTTTCGATGATCTTTTTGCCGTATTGAGTAAAAAAGCTCTCGGGATGAAATTGTATGCCGAAAACAGGCTTGCTTCGGTGCTTCATCGCCATTACAATACCGTCGTTTTCGCTCTTTGCTAAAATTTCAAACTCGCGCGGCAGCGTAGCTTCGTCCACATAAAGCGAGTGGTAGCGCATCACTTCAAATTTACGCGGCAGCCCGCTAAAAAGCACACCATCTGCGTAAATTCCAATCGCCGAGCTCTTGCCGTGCAGCGGCACCTCCAGCTGCTTTATCTCCGCACCAGCCGCATATCCGATCGCCTGATGCCCAAGGCACACGCCCAAAATCGGCACGTCCAAATCCGCGCGCAAAATATCCAGGCAGACGCCGCTGTCTTTTGGGTGATTTGGCCCCGGGCTTAGGATTATGTGCGACGGGCCAAGCTCGCGCACCTGCTGCAGCGTTATCTCATCGTTGCGGAAGTAGCGTACCTCCTCGTCGCTTAGCTCCAAAATGTATTGATAAATATTAAAAACGAAGCTGTCGTAATTATCTATCATTAAAATCAAAATTTTATCCTTTTTTAGGGCGTTTGCGCCTCTTTAAAATTCTAAATAGTTTAAATTTAACCTCTTGGCGGCGGCTAAATTTAGCGCCGTTTTAGCGCCTCTTGCGTGCTAAATTTAAAATTTCGCCCGCGGCTGCGGCATTACTACATCAGCTGCGACGTTACGCTGCTTTGCAGCCGATATGTATCTCGGCTTTGCGGCGCCGAATGAAGCTAGCCGTTAAATTTAACGTCCTTACGCCGAAGCCGCTATTAAATTTAGCAGAATCGAACTCACACCGAAGCAAACGGTGCGTCTGAGCCGATAAGCTTAAGCGTCTAAGCTTCCTCGCATAGCTCTTCGATCGCTTTGAGCGGGCTTTTGCGCTTTTTGCAGATCTCTGCGTATTCGCTCTTTGGCGAGCTGTCGTAAACGATACCTGCGCCCGCTCCGATAAATACGAGATTGTTTAGCCCTTCGCAGCCGAAATTCTCCGCGCTAAATTTAGCAGCCTCAAACCGCATCGCGCGGCTAAAGCTCGGCTTGCTCTCTAAATTTAGCGCCCCGCCGCCTGCGCAAGCTTTTAAATTTAATGTCGCCTCGTGCTCGCCTGCGCGCGGCTTTAAATTTTGCGCCACGTCGCTACTCTTTTGCGCTGCGAAATCACAAAGCTCCGTCGCTTCGGACTTCTCCTCGCCGCAAGCAGAGTTTAAATTTAAGTTGGAATTTCGCTTAGAGTTCTCGTCCGAGCAGGAATTTTGCGCGTCGCGATTTACGAAGATCGCCGAGCGGATCAAGATCGCCTGCATAACGTCGCCGTTAAAGCGCCAAAACCCGATTCCGCCGCCGTATATGCCGCGCTCGTAGCGCTCCAGCTCATTTATAATCTGCATCGCGCGGATCTTCGGGCTACCGCTTAGCGTGCCCGCAGGGAAGATCGTGCTAAGCACCTCAAACGCGCTTACCCCGCGCGGTTTGCTGCCGTAAACCTCGCTTACGATGTGCATAACGCTTTCGTAGCGCACGACGCGCATCGCGTTTTGCACCCGCACCGAGGCGGGCGCGGCGAATTTGCCGATGTCGTTGCGAGCTAGATCGATCAGCATCCGATGCTCCGCAAGCTCCTTTTCGTCGCTTAAAAGCTCGCGCTCGAGCGCCGCGTCCGCTTCGGCATTCGCGCCTCTGCTGCGCGTGCCCGCGATGGGAGCGACGAAAATTTCGTCCTTTTTGATCTCCATAATGAGCTCGGGACTGGAGCCCGCGACGCAGCCGTACGGCGTCGGGAAGTGAAACATATAGGGGCTCGGATTGTTCTTTTTGAGCCGCTCGTAAAACTCCAGGCTGCCCAGATTCGTACCGACTTCTAAAATTTCGCCCAGCACGACCTGAAACACGTCGCCGCTTTTTATCTTTTCTTTTGCAGCCTCGACCATCGCGCTAAAATGCGACTCCTCGGCGCCCATATCGGTTAAAATTTTAAATTTAAGCTCTTTTTTCTGCGGCGCGCTTTGCGATTTCACCTCGCCTTTTATCGCAGCGTCCGCTCTTGCGGCACCATGGGGCGCACCTTCCGCTTCGGCGGCGACTTGCTGCGAAGCCTGCGGGCTAAGCTCGCGCAGGCTTTCGTAAATTTGGGCATCTTTGCCGTAAAAATCGTAAATTTTGCTGATTTTATCGTAGTGCAGGTAGTTTGCGGCATCGGTGTAAAAAAACGGCGGGAAGTCATACAGCGCCTGCTTCGGCGCGCCGATATTTTCAAACGCGCGCACGATGTCGTAGCCCAAAACGCCGAAAAGTCCCGCAAAGCTCGCGTTTTTAAACTCGCTCGCGCCCTCTTTTGCGCTCTTTACCTCATCAAATTTAAGCCTCAAAGCCTCAAAACTCATCTTAAATCCGTCGAAATAATCGCAATCTATACCGATGATGACCTGCCTGTCGTCCTCTGCGAGGTAGCTTTGCGGATGCGTCTTTAAAATTTTGCGGTAGTAAAACAGCGGCTCTTCTAAAAGCATTTTCGTCCTTGGAATTTTTAGTGCCATTATACGCTGCTTAGCTTAAATTTGAGCGGGCGGCGCGAGCTTAAGCGGGCTTGAATGCAAGCAAAATTTTAGTAAAATTAGCAAAAATTTAAGGAGAGCGTATGAAAATTTTATTTTCCCCAAGCGAGACGAAAAGCGAGCTGGGCGGCGACACGCGCATTTGCAAGCGAAATTTCATCTTTGCAGATCTTTACGAAAAGCGCCTGCAGATGCTGCGCGCTTACGCGGATTTTGTGGATAAAGCAAGTGAGGCGGAGCTTTGCAAGCTTTTCGGGCTGAAAAAATGGGATGCGGCTCTGCGCGAAAATATCTTTGAAAAAGGCTGCGCGAAGGCGCTTTTGCGCTACACGGGCACCGCGTATCGCGCACTGGGCTACGCTTCGCTAAGCCCCCGGCGCGCAGGAGTTTGCAGAGCGAAATACGATAATTTTTTCAAACCTTTTCGGCCCCGTGCTGGGCGGCGACGCGCTGCCGAACTACAAGCTCAAGCAGGGCGAAAAATTTGGCGGCATAGACGCGGCGAAATTTTATCGCGATAGCTTCTCCGCCGCGCTGGATCGGTATCTGGCGGATGAGTGCGTCGTGGATCTGCGCGCGGGATTTTACGAGAAATTTTATGAGATGAAGCGCGAATATTTGAGTTTTAGTTTCATCAAAGGCGGAAAGGTGCTGAGCCACTACGCCAAGGCCTGGCGCGGCAAGGTGCTGCGCGAAATAGCTCTTGCAGGCGCTTGCAGCGAGGCGGAGGTGCTTGCGCTGCGCTTGGGCGGCGCTTCCGTGCTTGAGATCAAACAGATTGGGCTAAAAAAGGAGATCGTGCTGGAAATTTCATAAGGTGCGAAAACCGCTCGGAGAAATTTACGATAAAGTTTGCGGATTTAACGCGAATTTTTGCGTAAATTTAGCTCGGAAAATTTGCCGTGAGTTCAAATCCCGCCCCATCCAAAGCGATTTTACCCGGAGAAATTTGTGGGCGTAATTTCGGCGCGAGGATTTTGCGGCGGCTTTTGGGTCTTTGAGCGGGCTTTGGGCAGCCTTGAACGAGCTTTTGGCGGCGAAATTTCGTCGTAAATTTTGCAAAAAATTCGCGCTCCTTGCGCTTGCCCGCTCCGCATAAAATTTTACGGCGATCTTGTCGTGATTTTACACCGATTTTGCGGCGATTTTTATAATACGAAGCGTAGAAATTTCGCCGTAGAATTTTGTCTAAATTTTTACTGTGCGGAATTTTGCCGTATGAAATTTCGCCGCGATAGAATCCTGTCGAAATTTAATCGCGGCAAAAATACTGCGTTACGATCTAAATGTAAAATTTTAATCCAAATTTACGCTAAACCGTCGTAGTCTAGGCGCAAAATTATGATCTAAAATTTACACTTCGAAGCCGCAACACAAACAAATGCAGATCGAGCCAGCTACGTATAAAATTTTAAGCCGAAATTATGGCTTACGTTCTGTTGCGATAAAGTTTTGAGCCAAAATTTGAGACATAAATTTCAAGCTAAAATTCTGTGCTTTAAAATCCCGTAAATTTCCAAATTTCACAAATCCCACACATAAAATTTTAAACCGAAATCCCACTATCAAAATTCTCCCGCCTCAAAATCCCGCAAATCCTCCGCTTTCAAATCCAAAATTCCGCAAATTTAGCGAGCTTTAAATTTTAAAGCTATAAACTTTGCTTCAAATTTTAAGGATTAAAAATGCTAGAACTCCCCTTTGTCGGCGTCGTCGTGGGCTTCATATCGGGCTTTTTCGGTATCGGCGGCGGTACGGTTGTAATGCCCGTGATGATGGCTCTGGGATACGACGTCAAGACCGCCGCGGGCATCTCGGTGATGCAGATGTTCATCGTCTCGCTTTTCGGCTCATATCTGAATTACCGCGCGGGCAGACTTCGCCTAGATAGCGGTATCGCGGTGGGGCTCGGAGGGCTGTGCGGCGCGAGCATATCGGGCTTCATCGTAAAATACTCGCCAGAAATCGTGCTTGAGATCGGTCTTTTGCTGACGCTTGCGATCTCATTTCTTAAACTCTTTAGCACGAACGTAACAAGCGGCGGCAATGCAAATCCCCACGGCGCGGTGCTATTTTTCATCGGCTTTGCTATCGGCGCGATCGCGCTTAGCATGGGCGTGGGCGGAGCGGTATTTCTAACGCCCGTATTGGTCGGATTTTTGGGCGTCGATATCAAAAGAGCGGTCTGCATGGGGCTATTTTTCATCGTTTTCGGCTCATTTAGCGCGCTTTTGAGCCTTTCGTACAACGGCCATGTGGATTACGAACGCGGCGCGCTGCTAGCCGTGGGCGGGCTTTTGGGCGTATATTTCGGCACCTCTCAGGCTCGCCGTGCAAAGCGCGAAACTCAGAAAAAATGGCTGCTCGTCCTCTACGTCGTGCTATTTGCGCTGGCGCTAAAAAAGGTGCTACAGTAGCGCCCGCTGTAGTAGCGCTGCAGCGATTGCCGCGCTATAGTTTTGCCTTGCCTCGGTTTTGCTACAAGCGCGGTTTAAGCATTCGCGCTGTTTTGCTACGTCGCCCTTTTGTGTCTCGTAGTTTTTTGCTTTGCCGTCCTCTTACACTGCGCGCGTTTGATCGCCGTTTTACGGCGGCGCGTAAAACGTCGCGTTTCGTCGCGCGAGTAAAATTTTAAAACGAAATTTCAAAAAGCGCGAGCAAATTTTAAAAGAGAATTTTAACTAGCCGCGTTAAAATAGCGAAGTCGCACATCTTTCGTCCTATGGAGGCTAGATAGCGAAATAAAATTTACAAATTTTAAAAGGACTTGGATTGACGAACTTGATTTTAGCAGGGCTAGGCGGCTGTGTAGGCGCGATGGCGCGAGTAGGCCTAAGCGGAGCGATCGCGCGTGCAATGGACCGCGCCGGATTTTGGAGCGCGTTTCCGATCGCTACTTTTTGCGTAAATGCACTGGGAAGCTTGCTGATAGGGTTTTTACTCGCACTAAATTTAACGCAGAGCCTGCGGGTATTTTTTGTCGCAGGCGCACTGGGCGGTTTTACGACATTTTCTACGTTCAGCTACGATACGCTGCAATTATTGCTGGCGCGAGAATTTGCTATCGGTGTGCTAAACGCGGTCTTAAGCGTATGCGTTTGTATGCTTTTTTGCTACGCTGGGCTGCTCGCGGGCAGAGCGCTTGCAGGCTAGCCGTGGAGCACGTGAGCTTTAAAATTTAGATTGCCTCTAAGCTTGCGTTTTTAAATCAAAATTTATTGAAAGTGCCTACGCTACGGAATTTTATCGCGCGCATGTGCTACAAAATCTGCGGCAACGGGTATGCAATACCATATGCCGTGCAGTTTTGCGAAAGAGCGCGCAGTAGCTTCGGCAAAGTGCAATAGCTATCAAGACGAGCGAAAAGTAAAGCGAGCAAGAGGGATTGTAGCTAAATAATTGTGCTAGGCGTCGGGCGGGCAAAATCCAGATAAATTTGAAATTTGCGTGCATTCTCTGCACATCTTGTTCGCCGCAGCTTTGTGAAATTTCGCTATCTTGCGCTTGGTTATCGCGACGCCCTAAAAATTTCGCTGTCTTGGCGCGGATAAAATAAACCTAAGCCGCGCGATAAATTTTAAAACTCCGTGGGCAAATTTTAAAGCCTGAAGCTTAGAATTTTAAAATTCTCGCATAAATTTTAGAAGCTAAATTAAAGCGCGCCGAAATCACGATCTTATATGCCAAATCCTGCACGCTATCTTAGATTTATCGCAAGCGACTGCGAGCCCTCTTAATTTCGTTTCTACAGATTTCATTAACCTGCTCGCCCTCGCTATTTCGCAAGATAACCTCGTAGTCCGTGATCTCGCGATCTTTGTTATACCCCTTGATATATCTGAATCTCGATAAAACTATTTTAAAGGATTCCACATCGTCTAAAGTATACTTATTGCCGAGTTTGACGTAGTTAAAATTACTACTAGTAAGCATATGAAAATTGCTAAATTTTTGCTTTAAATTTAGCGTATAAATTGCCATATGAGGCGTATCGTTATCGCAACGATTAAATTCGCTTTCATCGAAGGCAAGCGCGAGACAAATTTCATCTCCGCAGATTACCTTTATATCTTTGGCGCGGCTGTTTATGCGTATGGTCTGCCGCCATCCCTCGCCTTTAATCTCAAAGATATTGCGAGCGAGCTTTTTAGCTATTTCATCTCCGACATAACCTTCAGCTTCAGATTTATAAGCTGGGCCGAGCCCAGAGTAGTTCGGTTTTTTCGGAAAATCCGCAAGCGGAGTTTGAAGCTCACTTATAGCATTTAAATTTTCCTCGGTGCCTTGCGGAGCTGCAAAGGAGATACCTCTCATAGAGTGTAGATTAAAGAAGCCGATAAATTTCCTCACGACCTTATGCGCCGTTTGAGAAAATATCTTGGCTTCGTTTTCAAAAAGCGAAATATCGTAGATGCCGTAGCTATAATATCCAAGCTCTCTACTCACCCACCTTTCGTCCGGCGAACGATCGATCTCGTCGTATCCATAGTAGCGCTCTGGCATATCTTTTTGTAGCAAGAAGTCGTCGCTATCGCTGTCCTCATACCTAAGCCAGACCCCAAAATCGTCCTTAATGTATAGATAATCAAACTTCGCACCTCCTGCGAATTTTTTCTCGCCTAGCCAAAATACGGGTCTTTTGTCTAGGCTCGGCAGAGCGGCGACGGGAGGCAAATTTTGTAGCTCTTTTTCAAATTTTTCATCGATATAATCGCAAGCGCTAGTGGGCATACTAGGATCGCAACCCTCGGGCGAATCGGATGAAAAAAGCAAATTTAAAATCACAAATATATATAGCACAAAAAGCACGCACGCAACGCTCACGACCAAGGCGGTAATTTTTTAAAATTTTTATAAAAGTTTTCATGTCCAAATTTTACCTCGTTGCACCTAAAAAGCATAAAATTTTGCTTTAAATTTGAAATCCCCACGCATTATCTGCGCCTCGTCTGCCGCTTTGTTAAGGCTTTTTAGCGGCTCGCCTTTTTGTTTAGCAATATGACTTCGTAGTCTACAGGCTCGCACTCTAACCCGCATTTCTCTCGGCGATGGTTTGCGCGGCGTGCTAAATTTAACCTCGTGCGCTTTATCCGCACCCTAGTCTAAATTTAAAATTTCAAATCCGCGGCGAAATTTCACGCCTTAAATCAGAGCGGCTCCGCGGCGGAATTTAGCGAGCGCGCCTTAGTAAAATCCACCGAAGCTCGGTGAAGCTCCACACGAAATTTCAGGGCATGACGGCAAAGCGTCGCGGGTCGGCGATAAGTACGGCGCGGCGGCGAGAATAAATCTTAACGCCCTAAGTGCGAGCAAATTTAAAGCTCAATCTCAAAGAGGCATGCGCGAAATTCATCCCTAGCAGCGGGCCAAATTTCATGACTAGCGCGCCCGCACCCTATCAAATTTAAAATTTCAAATCCGCGGCGAAATTCTGTGATATGACGGCAAAGCGTCGCGGGTCGGCGATTTGTACGGCGCGACCGCGCCCTTTCGCCGCTATCAGCACTTGACGTTTTTTACCTTACTATCTTGCATCGCGCGGAAAAATTCCGCCCTGCTTAGCGGGACTTCGTCAGGATGGGCGCTTCTGAAATGGCGCAGATAGCCCTCGTAATCGCCGAGCCCGATGAGCGGCGCAAGCGCGGCATCTGCGCGCGCCAAAAACCTCGCCACGGCCTTCGGAGCTGCGAGCGGGTTAAATTTAAACTTTTTCTTAAACGCCTGCATCTACGTACTCGCTTTCTGCTAGCTTGAAATACCCCTCGCTTGCGCCGCCCTTTGAAATTTTAAGGCACATTCGGATCGTTTGGGCGATGACAATGATTGTAACGACGACGAAAAGAGCACATAGCACGGCGTCGATGACGTTGTTTCTGATAATAGCCTGCGCCTTTTCGATCGCCGCGGGATCGCTTAGGCTAGCGAGCTTGGCGGCGGTGTTTTGCGCGATAGCCACGTGGCTTACCGCATCGTGCACGCGCTCGCCGTTAGCCGGCATCAGCTTCAAGATCGCCGCATAAAGCGTGGTTATAAGCACCCAAATCGCAGGAGCGATCGTGACGAAGGCGTATTTTTGCTTGCCCATTTTAAAAAGCACCACCGTCGCAAGCAGCAGCGCGATGCCCGCGAGCATCTGATTGGACGCGCCGAAAAGCGGCCACAGCGTGTAAATTCCGCCCATAGGATCGGTAACGCCGCTGTAGAGCAGATAGCCCCAGCCCGCCACGCAGATCACCGTCGCGATGATGCCGTAGAGGGAATTTTTAGTATCGGAGAATGGCTTATAGACGTTGCCTAAAATTTCTTGCACCATAAAGCGCCCCGTGCGCGTGCCAGCATCGACCGCGGTCAGAATAAACAGCGCCTCAAACAGAATCGCGAAATGATACCAAAACGCCATCAGCTCCTTGCCGCCGATGATCTGATGCAGCAGCATCGTTAGCCCCATCGCAAAGGTAGGAGCGCCACCCGTGCGGCTCATCATCGTGGTTTCGCCGACATTTGAAGCCAAGGCGCCGATCTGCTCGGGCGTAATGCTAAATCCGATAGAGCTTATATACGCCGCGGCGCTTACCGCGTCTTTACCGAGTACCGCGGCTGGCGAGTTGATAGCGAAGTATTCGCCCGGGCTTAGTATGCACGCCGCTACGAGCGCCATTACGCCAACTAAGCTCTCCATAAGCATCGAGCCGTAGCCGATGAAAAGAGTGTGGGTTTCGCGCTCGACCATCTTAGGCGTCGTGCCGCTGGAGATCAGCGCGTGAAAGCCCGAGATCGCGCCGCATGCGATCGTGATAAACAAAAACGGAAATATCGGGCCTGCAAAAACGGGACCCGTGCCGTCGATAAATTTCGTCGTAGCGGGCATTTTAAGCTCGGGCGCGATAAAGATTATCGCAACCGCCATGCCGATGATGACGCCGAGTTTAAGGAAGGTGCTTAGATAATCGCGCGGCGCAAGCAGCAGCCACACGGGCAAAATCGCCGCGATAAAGCCGTAGCCGATAGTAAGAAGCGCGAGCGTCTCGCCCTTTAGCGAAAAAACGTCGTGCCAGTACGGATCGATCGAGACGTAATGCCCGCCCCAAAGCGCAAGCATCAGCAAAACAAAGCCGATGATCGATGCCTCGCTGACCTTGCCCGGGCGCAAAAACCTCATGTAAATTCCCATAAATATGGCGATCGGTATCGTCATCGCGATCGTAAAAAGCCCCCACGGCGAGTTTGCAAGCGCCTTTACGACGACCATCGCCAAAATCGCCACGATGATCAGCATGATGAAAAAAATTCCGATCATCGCGATGCCACCCGTGAGCTTGCCCATCTCCTCTTTTATCATCTCGCCGAGGCTCTTGCCACCGCGTCGCGTAGATAGCACGAGCACGATGAAATCATGCACCGCGCCTGCGAGCACGACGCCTACCAAAAGCCAAATAGTGCCGGGTAGATAGCCCATCTGTGCGGCCACTACGGGGCCTACGAGCGGTCCTGCGCCTGCGATAGCGGCGAAATGGTGCCCGAAAAGGACGTATTTGTTCGTAGGGACGTAATCTCGTCCATCGTTTCGGATCACCGCAGGAGTTGCGCGGCGATCGTTCAGCTCAAATACGCGATACGCGATAAAGCGCCCGTAGAAGGTGTATCCGATCAGATAGATGCACGCGCTGGCCACTACGAGCCAGACGGCGCTGATACTCTCGCCCTTATTTAGCGCAAGTACGCCGAAACACCACGCCCCTATGACGGCGACCGCCGCCCAAAGGATCTTTTGCCAAAATTTCATGCTCACTCCTTAAAGCTTAGCGAGCGGCTTTGGCGCAATTCGTCGTTTAATAAAACGGCTTGCACCTTTAAAGCGGGGCTCGTTAAATAAAATTTAGTGCGTATTTTATCGGCGTTTTTATAATTTAAAGCTGAATCGCGAAATTAAAAAGAGCTCTTTTGGCGTTTAAATTTAACGCCTAAATTTTGAATTTCAAATTTAAATAGACAGCTTAGCGGCGCGCGAAATTTTAATATCTAATCGCCCAAATTTAACCCCGCAGCTCTTAGCCGTTACGGAATTTATCGCGGTTTAAGAAATCAAGCGATAAAATCCCATGATAACGATTTTAATTTCTTAATAAAAATCGCGAATACTTTTAGGAGGAAATTTATGCCGGATCAGGTGTGCGTCTATGTACTTTTTCGCGCTCATATCAAAAGCTATGCAAGCTGCAAAAATGATGGCGCCAGTCGTGAAAATTTCATAAATTCCGCGCGCATAAATTCTTGGCACCGCTTAAATTTTAAAAATATCCGCCGCGACGAAATCTGCGCGTATAGTTCGCCTGGTGGGCTATGAGTTTTAAATTTTATCTCTTTTTAATCGCAGCTTTCGTATTGCTTGCTTTAGTAGCCGTAAGTAGCGGCGGAGCGAGCATTTCGCTGGGCGACATAGTGAAATTTTTCACCTTCGGCGAGATAGACGAGACCAAGCAGCTGATTTTAACGCAAATGCGCCTACCGCGCCTCGTACTTGGAATTTTAATAGGCGCGCTGCTGGCAACTTCGGGCGTGGTAGTGCAAAGCGTGTTTTTAAACCCGCTTGCGGATCCCTACATCATCGGCATCGCCTCGGCAGCGACCTTCGGCGCGGTCATAGCCTATCTGCTGGGGCTTAGCGACGTTTTTTACGGAATTTTCGCATTTTTGGCCGCGAGCGGGCTTTCGCTGGTGATCTTTAAGCTCGCAGCCCACACCCGCTCGATCTCGACGCTACTGATCGTAGGTATCGCCGTGTCTTCGTTTTTGGGCGCATTCACCTCCTTTGCGGTCTATCTCATCGGAGAGGATAGCTTTAGAATTACGGCGTGGATGATGGGCTATCTAGGCGGTGCAAATTGGCAAAAGATCGCGCTTTTGCTGCCGCCGCTGCTGTTTTGCATGGCGTATTTTTACGCGAAGCGCCACGAGCTAAATATCATCTTAAACGGCGACGAGGAGGCGAAGTCGCTGGGGCTAAACGTCGAGAAGTCCAAAAAGAGCTTGCTTATCGTCTCCTCGCTCATCATCGGCTTTTCGGTCGCATTTACGGGAATGATAGGCTTCGTGGGGCTCATCATCCCGCATACCTTGCGTATGGCGCTTCGCACGTCTAGCAACGCCGTGCTGATCCCCGCTAGCGCGCTTACGGGCGGGCTTTTTCTTTTGTTTTGCGATGTCATAGCCAAAAACATCCTATCGCCGGTAGAAATTCCAATCGGCGTGGTGACCTCCTTTTTCGGCGCGCCATTTTTCCTATACCTTGCGTTTAGGAAGCACGCATGAAAGTAAGCGGGCTAAACTTCAGCTACGGCAAGCGGGCGATTTTGCAAGACGTATGTCTGAATTTAGAACAGGGTAAATTTTACGGGATTTTGGGTCCTAACGGCTGCGGCAAGAGCACCTTGCTAAAAAATATCTTGCAAATTTTAAAGCCCGCAAGCGGTATCATCGAAATAAACGGCAAAAGGGCAAGCGAATACGGTCTAAAAGAGCTTGCGGCGCTCATCGGATTCGTGCCGCAAAAAACAGCCCTCGCCGCACCGCTTAGCGTGAAAGAAATTTTGCTTGCGGGCAGATTTTGCCGATTAAAAAGCGTCTTTAGCGGCTACGATGCGAGCGATCACGCTAAAGTGGAGCAAATGGCAGAGCTTTTGGACGTGAAAAAATTCCTAGAGCGTAGCGCATTTGAGCTAAGCGGCGGGGAGTTTGGGCGCGTGCTGCTTGCTAGAGCGCTCGTCAGCGAGCCTGAAATTTTACTGCTCGATGAGCCCACGGGCGCGCTAGATATGAACTACGCCATCGAGGCGATGAGCATCTGCGAAAACCTGACGCGCTCTTTAAATTTAACGAGCGTCATCGTGCTGCACGATCTAAATTTAGCCTCGCTTTTTTGCGATGAAATTTTGATGCTAAAAGAGGGCGCAGTGAGGTATCGCGGTAGCGCGAGCGAGCTTTTTACGCCGCAGATCATAAAAGAAATTTACGGCTTTGATGCCCTGATAGTCGAAAATTTAGGAACTAAATTTATCTTACCGCAAAAGGAGAAAATGTGAAAAAAATTCTTATAGCTTTGCTTTCGGCGAGTTTTGCGCTCGCCAAAGGCCTGGTAGTGCTCGACCCCGCCGCAGTCGAGATCATCTACGCTTTGGGGGCGCAGGGTCAGATCGCTGCGATCTCAACTACCTCGATGAGCAAGATCCGCCCGGAGGCAGAAACCGCGAAACTGCCTAGCGTTGGCACCTACGTAAAGCCGAATATAGAAAAGATCGTCGAGCTTAAGCCCGATCTGGTCATCACGAGCTTTCACTCAGCGGGCGTTAGCGAGAATCTGCGAAAGCTAGGGCTTAAGAGCCTTGCGATGGATGCGAACTCCACCGCAGAGATCTGCCAAAACGTAAAGAAGGTCGCCGCGATCGTAAAAAAAGAGAGCGAGGCGGATAAAATTTGCGCGCAGATGGATGGAATTTTTGCAGACAAGCCCGCTCTTCGCGGCAAAAAAGTAGCGCTATTTTTCGGCTCAAACGCCACTATGGCCTTTAACGACAAAACCCTAGTAGGCGATATCTTCGCTCGCCTAGGCGCCAAAAATATCGCAGACGGCCTAAAAGGCAGCACGCCTTCGGTATCTGCCGAATACATCTTAGAACAAAACCCCGATATAATCGTAGTTGTGGGCGGCGAGACAGAGGATTTTTTAAAAGCAAATCCGATCCTTAAAAATACCAAAGCCGTAAAATCGGGCAAAATTTTAAAAGCTCCGACGCTCATCTTACGGGGCAGCCCGCAGATCGGCGAGACGGTGGATGAAATTTACGCGGAGGCAACGAAATAGATGTTTAAAGAACGCATTAAATCCCACCATCGCTCCAAGCTTTTCGAGAGCGTCTCCGCGAGCGAAAACGAGCTGTTCGACGCGCTGGAGCAGCCCTCAAAAGACAGCGATTGCGTGATCTATCTGCATGTGCCGTTTTGCGACAACATCTGCTCGTTTTGCTCGATGATGCGCTCCAAACTCGGCGACGAGCTGGATGAATACGCTAAATTTTTGATTCGCCAGATCAAAGACTACGGCGAGATGCCCTACTTCGACACCAAAAAGATCAAAAGTATCTACTTCGGCGGCGGCACGCCGAGCGTCTTTAGCGAGACGCACTTCGAAAAGGTTCTGGGCGCGCTGCATAAAAATTTCAAGATCGCGGACGACTGCGAGATCAGCATAGAAACCACGCTACATAATCTAGATACGCAAAAAGCGCTCGCTCTGCAAAGCTTCGGCGTAAATCGCTTTAGCATCGGCGTGCAGACCTTCAGCAGACAGGGGCGCGCGCTTTTAAACCGCGTGCATAAGCCCGCTCGCGCAATCGAGCGACTGAAGGAGCTTAGAGAAAAATTTGACGGCATGCTCTGCTGCGACATCATCTACAATTTCCCCAACGAAAGCGTGGAGGAAGCGCTAGAGGACGCGCGCTACGTAGATGAGCTGGGACTTGATAGCGCTAGCTTTTACTCGCTAATGTTTTTCGAAGGCTCGGAGCTATCCAAAAAGATCGACACCTCCTACTATGATCTAGAGATCGATAAGAAGCTGCACCACGCTTTCGCGGAGGCGCTGCTGCAAAGCGGGAATTTCGAGGTTTTGGAGCTTACTAAGCTTGCTCGAAAAGGTCGCGATAACTACGGCTACATCAAGCTAAGCCACAAGGGCACGGATATCCTGCCTATCGGCAACGGCGCGGGCGGACACGTAGCGGGCTTCGGAATTTACGGCGTGTCGGGACACAAGATGATCTCGCGAATCGATGAGCGCGAAAGCGCATACGGCGTGCTAAGCAATCTGTTTCAATACCCGATCGTAAGCTTAAACGAGCTAAAAGAGGCCCTAAGCGCGAATATTTACGACGAAGTAGTACAAAAGCTCAAAGAATTTCAAAGCTGGGGGCTTTTGGAGCTTAAGGATGGAAAATCGGTCTTAAACTTGGACGGAATTTTTTGGGGCAACAACATCAACGAAGAGATAGCAAACATTATTAGAAAGGATTTTGTATGAAAAAAATCGTGCTTTACACCTCGCAAACGGGTAACACGAAAAAGGTGGGCGACGCGATCGCCGAGCAACTAGGCTGCGAGAGTCTAAATTTCCGCGACTTTGAAGGCGAGGTCGATGATTACGACTTCATAGCCTTAGGCTTTTACGTCGATAAGGGAGAAGCCGAAGCGAAATTTATGCGCTTTTTACGCAAGATTCACGGCAAAAAGCTTGGCGTTTTTATGACTTTGGGCGCGGAGCCGGACGGCGAGCACTCGCGCAAGTGCCTGGATACCTTTGAAGAGGGGCTTAAAGCAAACGGCAACGAGATCATAAGGGAGTTTGCCTGCCAGGGCGCGATCGATCCGAATCTACTTGAAATGATGCGCAAAATGGCGGCCGGCGGCAACTCGCCCCACCCTATCACCCCCGAGCGACTTGCGCGCTGGGCGGAGGCTGCGAAACACCCCGACGAGAAGGATCTGGCGGACGCAAAAGCAGCATTTGCGGGGATAGAATAAAATTTAAAGCAAGCCGCGCAAACCGCTGCGCGGTGAAACAAAACCAAATAAAATTTCACACTACTTAATGCGCGGTTTGGAATTTTATCTTTTACTAAATTTGGACGATAAATTTCATTACTACAAGCAAATTTGCCGCTGCAGGCGCAGGTCTTGCTCTAAAATTTAAACGATAAAATTTCATTTCGCGCGCAACGGATCCAATAATGCCGCCGACTTTGCGCCGCTAATGCGCGCTATGAGCACGAAAAACCTTTTGCAAGCGAGCTGCCTGCAAGTACTACAGCAGCCGCCATTATCCAATACGCTGATCGTCGCCGCTCATAGCCGCGCGACAACTTATCTATCGTCGCTCATTACCGCACCGCCGCAGCGGTGCGGAGCGTGAGCATAGAAATATTTTAGACGCACTCTCAAGAGGACATTACCGAGCTTAATAAATTTTAGTGCGGTACTTTTACTATGCGCTCGTAAGCATAAATAAAATTCTTTAGCAAAAATTTTTAAGACAAAAATAGCAAAAGATTTGCAAGCAACGGATAAAATTTCATTATGGCTAAGATTCCATTGTGATCGCAATCATATCCGTTCTATCTGCCCATAGCTTTTTAAATTTCGCTTTTTGCCTCACTTATTGTTTTATTTAATTTCGCAGCAAATTCCTCTTTGCTTATTTCTTTAAACGCTTCGTTGGGTACGGCGATAAAAAGACTTCCTTCCAGCAAAATTACCAAAAAATCGCGCTCCATTACCACCTCACAAAATTCCGCATCATAAATGAGCGTATCTCGCTCGCTTACGAATATAAATTGCCCCTTTAAATCGTCTGAAATTTCAATGCTAAAATCGCCGAAAAGTGACATTTTTATTCTTATTATATATCGCGGAATTTAGTAGCCACGATCTAACGCAAATAGCATAAATATAAAAAACTGAGCAAGCAGTAGGCAAGATAGCTCCTAAGCTCTTTATCCAGGACTTATCACCATAGTACTCGCGTAAAAACTCTATCCAATCATCCTCAAAAATAAAAAGGCAAGCCGAAAACGCAAAAGCGAAAAGCAAATCTGTCGCGCAGACGGCGCGGATGAACTTGCTCCCTTTATAAATTCTGCGCGAAATTCTAGTTCTCATTTTAGCAAATTTCCGGTTATCTTGTAGCGAGTAAGAAATCAACATATCTTTCCTTTAAAATTTTGCTAATTTTAGTTAAAATTAGCAAAAATAAAAAGATCTGTAAAATTACATTGCATGCTGCGTTTGCGCCTCTTCGGCGATACGGCCAGTAGATGGAAGGACACTACTAATGCAAGCGGTAAAAGGGCGAGCTAAATTTAATAAATTTCTACCGAAGGAGGGATTGTGAAAAATACAGCATTCATCACGGGCGCTACGAGCGCTGCCATCATCCAATACACCGCCCGCCATTTTGCGACGGCCTGAGCGTTAAAATCCGCTTCTGCGAGCAAGTGGACTGCGAGCGCTGCGGTCGCGATCATCGGTTATCGCCCGTCGTCACGTGCCGTAGGTGCCGCCGTCGGGCGCCGCTCTCCCGCTGCGCGATACCCATCCACCGCTATTAACCGCCCGCACGACAACCCGTCGCCGCTCATCGCCCCGTCATTTTGTCGTAGGATCAAACCCGAACCGAACCGCTAAATTTTAAATTCCATAAAAATCTCATCGCGCATAAATTTTAATTCGGCAAATACGCAAAATTTAGGTAAAATTCCACGCAAACGCTTTGACGACCAAAATTTAAAAGGGCGAAAATGACGAATTTCGAGTACGCGCGCCGCATTGACGAGGCTGCGGGGCTAGATTTAAGCTTAGATTGCGAAGAGATCGATCTGCAGGATAAGCTTTACGGGCTTTTTCAGTGCTTTATGCCTGAGGGTGCGGGCGTCGAGGCGGTGTTTGCGCCGCTGCAAAACGGCGCTGAGCTGCAAGCGCGCATAATGCCGATATATGCAGTTACGGAGCAGCAGACGCGAGAGGCGTTCGATCAGGGCATGGCGCCCGGGTATTTTTGCCCGCCGCAGGATCCGAAATTTGGTGGCGAAGCGCTTAAGAGCCTAGCTTTAGCGCACGTTCGAAATTTAAAAATTTTTGCCGAGTTTCTAGGCAAGAACGAGCTTTTAGAGATGCTTGAGCAAGTAAAATCCGCGCGCGTGCAGGAGAGCTTTGATCTCGCGCATAACAAAGATAGGCTTGCGGATGCCGTCTATGAGGCGATCACGGAGTGGATGCTAGACGCGCCTAAGCTCGATGCAAAGCTATGGGTGCTCGGCGAGGCGTATTATTCGATCAACTGCGACTACCTGCTCTCGGCGTACTTGCAGTATCCAAACTACGCGCAAAGGCCGCAGGAGGACTTTTTGAAGCCCTACTTCGAGCTATATCTAGCGGGACGACAGATCGCGTTTGAGCGCGGCGAGGTCGTGGTTTTTACGCGCTAAATTTACGCGGGCAAAGGAAGCGAATGGGCGCTCACAGGCGACTAAAATTTGAGTCTTTCAAAAAAAAGGAAGCGAGCGACGTCCACGAACGGCTAAAATTTAAGTTCAGCAAGTATGGGCACAAATGCTTATCGCATATCCAAAAAATCTGCGTCGTAATCAAGCAATCTAGCAGGTTGTCTACGTCGCGTCAAGTCGCTTAAAATATTTCTGCTTTGCGTAGCCGCCGCTTTCAGCACCTTGCTAGAGCAAAATCTCAACATATCGTTGATGTTTGGATAATTGAATTTTTTCCATCACTCTGCTGCCATCACTTCGTTTGTGGCGCCCGAGAATTCACTCTCGCCAACGCTTGCTAGTTGAAATTCATCTAAATTTTAAAGCAGAATTTCGCCGCAGAATTTTATGGAATTTCGCTGCCGCAAATCTCACAATCGATAAAATTCTATCGATTTACGCTCTTAAATTTACTCAAATCGCCGCCCGTTTTATAAAATTCTTCAGCGTCGATCATCGTGCCGTCAGGCAGCTTACAAACGGTGTAATCCACGCCGTTGCCGTCTTTGCGGACGATCAGCTCGCCGCCGTTTTTGATACAAAAATCCCCAGCAGCGCTAGCCTCTGCGCTCACCGAAGCGAAAGCACCCACCACAAGCGCCACTGCAAAAAATCTCTTAAAACTCATTTAAATCCTTTCATTTAATTTTGCCCGTTTTTAGGATTAAGCTTAAATTTAGACGCCAGATATGCTAAACTTGCGCCTAAATAAATAAACCGCCTTCCATCCTCGAACACTGATAATAGCGTTTTAGATGTTAAATCCTACCTAATTCCCAGCAGCACCAAGTCTGCTCGCCGCTGTAAAATCAAAGCAATCAAACTTCATCCAATGCAAAATTTTAACATCATAAAATCTCAAAAATCTCATCTTCAATAAAATTCTAGCGACGAAATCCAAGCCGCATCAAAGCTATTTCCGCCGTAAAATACCGGCTATAAAAGCGAGGGCTATGGCAAAACACTAGCTCGGCGACAAGGTAAGCGCAGATACTAAACAATCTCGCCTATAAGCGCGAGCCGCGCTCAAACCCCCTAAATTTAACCGCCGCTAGCCGTTTTTGCGCGCAAACTCGCTCATAAAGGAGACCAGTTTTTCTACGTCCTCGTAGTTTATCGCGTTGTAGATCGAGGCGCGGATGCCGCCTAAGACGCGGTGTCCTTTAAGCCCGATCATCCCCTCCGCCTCCGCTTGCGCGACGAAAACCGGCTCAAGCGCGGCGTCTACGATATTAAAGCTCACGTTCATCAGGCTGCGGCTAGTTTTTTGCGCGTGGCCGCGGTAGAAGCCGCCGCTAGCATCGATCGCGCCGTAGAGTAGCGCCGCTTTGCGCTTGTTGCGCTCGTGCATCGCCGCGAGCCCGCCGATCTCGTCCTTGATCCAGCTGAGCATTAAATTTAGCATGTAAATTCCGAAAGTATTCGGGGTGTTGCTCATCGAGTCCGCGTCCGCCTGCGTCTTGTAGCGCAGGATCATCGGCGTTTTGGGATTTGCGCGGTCCAGCAGATCCTTGCGGATCGCAACCATCGTGACGCCCGCGGGGCCGCCGTTTTTCTGAATGCCGCCGTAAAACATCCCCACGCTGCCAAGATCCACGGGGCGCGAAAACAGATCGCTCGAGCTATCAACCACGAGCGGACAGCCGCACTGCGGCAGCTGCGGATACTGCGTGCCGTAGATCGTGTTATTCGAGCAGATGTAGCCGTAATCGGCGTCGTCAGAAAATTTAATCTCGGGGATGCGGTCGAATTTACTATCCTCGCTGCTTGCGACCACGCGGTAGTTTATGCCGAGCACGCCCGCTTCCTTGATCGCCTTGCTCGTCCAGTTGCCCGTGTTGGCGTATTCTGCGACGCCGCCTGCGTATAGGTTCATCGGCACCTGCGCGAATTGCAGGCTCGCGCCGCCTTGCAAAAATAAAATCGTAAAATCGTCCGAAAAGCCGTAGAGATCGCGTACGCGGTCCATCGCGCTATGCAGAACTTCCTCAAAAATTTTGGTGCGGTGGGATATCTCCATTATCGAAAATCCGCGCCCCGCGTAGTTTAGTAGCTCCTCTTGCGCCTGCTTTAGCACGCCCAGCGGGATGGTGCTAGGTCCTGCGCTAAAATTTAAAACCCTATCCATTTTGCCTCCTTTAGATGATTTTTGCGTTTTTGCTGAGCTGCTGCGAGCAAAGGACGAACTCGTCTCCCGCGGCAAGCTCACTCAAGCTCACCGTTTTGCCGCCCTTTTGGATTTGAACGAGGTCTTTAGTGATCTCAAAAAATTTCGCCTTTTGTGCTAAAAGCTCGCCCTTTGCACTTAGCGTATGCTCTGCGGCGCTTAGCTTGGAGTCCACGAAGCTTTTAAATTTAAGCTCGAAATTTAAAAGCCTGGCAAGCGAGCCTGAAATTTTTGGCTCGACCGATTTTGATCTAAGCTCTAAAGCTGCGAGGCTCAGCGCGTTTTGTGCGGATGAAATTTTATCTTTTATCAGCCTATCAAGTGCGTCGCTTATGCCGTCTAGGTTCTGAAAGATCGCGCAAATATCGGGCAGCAGATCGATCATCGCAGCGGTGGGCGTGAGGCTTCGGTGATCGGCTACAAAATCGCTGATGCTAAAATCGATCTCGTGCCCTACCGCCGAGATGACGGGCGTTTTGGCTGCGTAGATCGCGTGCGCCAAGGCCTCGTCGTTGAAGCACCACAGATCCTCGCGCGAGCCACCGCCGCGAGCGATTACGATCGCATCGTAGCCCTTCGCGTCGGCTACGCGCAATGCACTTATGATCGAAGCAGGCGCACCTTCGCCTTGCACTAGCGCGTTATACAGATCGATCTTGCAAAGCGCGAAGCGGTCCTGCGCCGTGCGAAGCATATCTGCCTGTGCCGCGGAGCCCGCGCTCGTGATGATTGCGATGCTTTGGGCAAATTTCGGAAGCTGTTTTTTGTGCGCGGTATCGAAAAGCCCCTCTTTGCTAAGTTTATCTTTTAGCGCGGCAAACGCCGCTTCCAGCTCGCCCTCGCCGCTTTTGCGGATGTTTGAGGCCTGGATCTGATACGCGCCCGTAGGAGCGTATAGCGAGACCTTGCCGCTTACGATGAGCTTATCGCCCACGGCGGGGATAAAATTTATCCGCGCGGCGTTAAATTTAAACATCGCGCAATCAATCGCCGCGCTCGCGTCTTTGATCGTGAAATACCAGTGCCCGCTCGTACTTTGAATTCTAAACTTAGATATCTCGCCCTCGACCTCGACGAAGCTAAAGCTCGTCTCTAAAAGCGTCTTGGCTTGGGCGTTGAGCTCGCTTACGCTAAGCATCGTCGCTCTTCTGTGCGATTTTCTCTGCGATGAAAAGCGTGCTGACGTCGAAGCTAAAGCCCTTTTGCACGCGCAGTTCAAAGCCCGCGTTTTTGAGCTTTTCGCTAAAGCTCGCGGCGTCTAGGAAGCTGCCGATGGAGCTTGGCAGATACTCGTAGGCTTCTTTGTTTTTCGAGATGAAGGCGCCGATTTTGGGTAAAATTTTACTCACGTAAAAATCCCTGATTTTAAATGCGAACCCGCCGCTTGCGGCTTTGGTAAATTCCAAAACCACGAGCGAGCCGCCCGGTTTGATGACGCGGTTAAACTCCGCAAGCGCCGCGTCCAGCTCCACGACGTTTCTTATGCCGTAGCTGATGCTTAAAATATCCACGCTCGCGTCATCCAGCGTCGTAGCGCCCGCGGTCGCTTTGATAAACTCGCAGCCGGGAAATTTTTGCCTTGCTACTTCGAGCATTCCCTCGCTCGGATCGATCCCCACGATCCGCTCGATCTGCACGCCGTACTGCGCCGCGCCGTCGCGCCATGAGCTTATCATATCGCCCGTGCCGCACGCGACGTCGGCGATACTCACGAGCTTTCCTTTAAGCTTTTCAAGCGTCAGTTTGACCGCTTTTTTGCGCCACGAAACGTCCACGCCGAAGCTGATGGCGCGGTTTGCCAGATCGTAGGTAGGCGCGATCTCATCGAACATCTTTATGATTTTTTCCTGTTTTTGCACGGGTATTCCTTATTCGTATGCTTTGATTTTACGCAGCGATCTTTTCAGCACGCGCAAAAGAGCCTCTTTTTCATTTAAAATTTTTTCTTCCAGCTCGGCGCGGCGATCGTTTAAGCGGGCGTCCAGAGCCAGCAGATACGCAAACGCGACGCCGCTTTTATCGCTTGCTTTTTGATAGATCGCGATAAAATTTTGCCACACGCTGATATCTTGCAGCGCGCCGAAATCCTCGCAGGCGGCCTTGGTGCGTTTAAACAGCTCCCTGACGCAACCCTCATCAAAGCTTCTTGCAAAAATTTCAAGCGCGTATCGCAGCCTCTTTAGCCCTATGCGCGCGTCGTGAAATACCTGCAGCGATGAGCCTTGCTTTAAATTTTTTAGCTCCGCGCGCAAGCTTTTAATCAGCTTGCAAAGGCGGGCGGAGGCGAACTTTTTTGAAATTTTTTCATATTCGCTGCGCGCGTAGATGCCGTCCGCGCCGTTTAAAAAGCCGCTAATAGCGCCGTTTAAATCTGCAAATTCCGCGCTAGAAAGAAATTCTAAAATTTTATCCTCCGAGCGCTTTACGATAAGATTTAGCTGCTGCAAAAAGCTCACAGGCGCGTCGTCGGCCCTTAAAAACTCCGCAAAAACGTGAAGGTCTCGCAGCTGATTGCTGCGGCTCATAAATTCTGCGAGAAGTTTTAAAATTTCATCCTTTTTTTCCGCTTCGAAAAGCGGCGAGGATAGCTTCAAAACGGCTCTAAATTTACGGATCTGCACGCGCAACTCGTGAAGAGCTTCGGGCGATAGGCTTTTTTGATACTCGCTCTTTGCGCCACACGCCCTCATCCACGCCAGCTCAAGCGCCAAGCGTGCGAGCTTAACGCTGTCCGCATAGGGCGGAGCGAAAAATTTAACTCGGCTAAATTTTTTAAAAACGTTGCGGGCGTGCGCGAAATCAAGCGAGCGCGGCGGTATGCCGTAGCGTGCTAGATAGCGGCTTTTGTAGCGGTAATCGTCTGTGATCTCGCAAAAATCGGTGCTGCCGAAGGTTTTTACAAAATCAAAATTTGCGCTTGCCGCCTCGCTTTGAAATTTTGCTCGTAAAATCGCGAGCGTGCTTAGCTCGCCGTCGTAAAGCTCTAGCCAAAACTCCGCCTCGTCGTTAGCAAAGCCGTAGCGGTTCTTTTGCACGACGCGGGCGATCCTGCTTTTTAAAGCCTCTTTGAAATCATCTTTTGAAATTTTAAAATTTAGAGTTTGTCTGTCGAGATCCTCTTTTTTGTGGTGCAAAGAGCATTCGTCGTTTTGGCGGATATAATAAATTTCGGGATAGAACGAAGTATAAAACCAAGCGATCTTTACCTTGCGACATTTCAGCCCCGCACGCTCTAGCGTCCGCAGAATCGAATCGTCGCTCAATAAAAATTTACGCTTAGTTTGCATACCCGCTCCAAAAATAAAGTGGGTAATAATAGCAGAAAATTCTTTAAACTATCTACACTTTTCGCAGTCTTCGACCGTAGCCGTGATATTTAGCTTGCGGATGAAATTGCCCGCTTTGCGCTCGATGTTTTTCAAAACGTCCTTATTAAAGGCATCATCCATGAAAAGATCCGTGACGTTACCGCATTTTTCGCATACGACGTGGATGTGCGGCATCTGATAAATGTCGTAGCGGCTCTTTTTATTCGGCGCGTTCACCTCGACCACGACCCCTTCGTCGAGCAGGGTGTTTAAATTTTTATAAACCGTCGCTAGCGAAATAGATGGATAGTCCTCCTTGATCCCCTCGTATAGGTCATCTATGCTAGGATGCTCGTGGCGATCCAGCACCTTTAGGATGCACAATCTTTGAGGAGTTGCTTTCAAACCGCAAGTTTTGAGTAGTTCTACGTGGCTCATTTTTGTCCTTCAAAAAATTTTAAAGTGATATTATCAAATTTTACTTTAAACAAAGTTGATATTAACTAATACTTTTTATCACTTAATATTCGCTCGGTTAGAGTTTGGATATCCAAGCCCAAGCTACGCTCCACGTCGGCAGTCTTACCGTGCGGCAAAAAGATATCAGCAAACTCGAAGCTTACGATCTTTACGTCCGAAATTTCATTTTCTTGCAAAAATGCGCTTAAAATTTCACCGACGCCGCCCTTTTTGGCATTGTCGCTAAAGACGTACCAAATTTTATCTTTGCGAGCCAAGCTTCGCAAAAACTCGGCGTCTAAAGGCTTTACAAAGACTAGATCCACGACGTCTGCTTCGATCTGCCCCTCCAGCGCCGCAGCCGTTTTATACGCTCTGCCCGCGCCGTTTCCATAGCCGATGAGAGCTATGCGAGCGTCCGCTCGCTCTTGTAAAAATACCGACTTGCCAAATTTTACGGCAGGCGTAGCTATGGAGTTCTCTAAAATAAAGCTTCCGCGCGGATAGCGGATCGCCAAAACTCCCTCATGCGCGTAGGAGTACTCGATGATTCGTTTAAAGCTCGTCTCATCCCGCGGCGCGCACATACTGACGTTTGGGATCGCATTTAAGAAGCTCACGTCAAAGACCCCCTCGTGCGTCTCGCCGTCCTCGCCCACGATGCCCGCTCGATCCATCGCAAGGACTAAGCTTAAGTTCATAATCGCCGCGTCATGGACGATCTGATCGAACGCGCGCTGCATAAAGGTCGAATATATCGTAACGTACGGCTTAAAACCCTCGCGCGCCATCGCAGCCATCGAGCTTAGCGCGTGAGGCTCCGCGATCGCGACGTCCCAGAAGCGGTGCGGAAATTTCTCGATCAGCTTATCCATGCCGGTGCCGCTTGGCATCGCGGCGGTCACGCCCACGACGTTTTCATGCTTAGCGGCCAAATTTAAAAGCGCTTCGGCATAAATTTGCGTAGCGCTTTTGGCGGCGGATTTTTTCTTAAATTCTCCGCTTTGAATGTCGAAAGGCCCTACGCCGTGCCAGCTCTCCAAATATCCCTCGGCCTTGTCGTAACCCTTGCCTTTGATCGTTTGAGCGTGCACGACGACGGGTTTGCGCGCGCTTTTTGCCGTCTTTAGCGCCGATATGAGATCGGCTAGGTCGTGGCCGTCCACCGGGCCGATGTATTCGAGCCCCAGCTCCTCAAAATACATCCCAGGTATAATGAGTTTTAAGGAATTTTCAAAGCGCTTTGCCATGTATGTGGCACTTTGCGGAGCGTGCGAAAGTAGCTCTCTTACGTGGGATTTAAATTTTTGATAGGTCTCGCCCGCCATCGCTTGGCTTAGGTATTTGCTAAAGGCGCCGATCGGCTTGCTGATACTCATTTTATTATCATTTAGGATGATGATGCAGGGCAGGCGCAGATCGCCTAACTCGTTCATCGCTTCGTAAGTCATGCCGCCGCTCATCGAGCCGTCGCCGATGAGCACGACCGGCACGCGATCTTCGCGCTTTAGGTTTATTGCTTTTGCGGCACCCACGGCTAAAGAGATCGATGTCGAGGCGTGTCCTGCGACGAAGTAATCAAATTTGCTCTCGCTAGGCTTCGTATAGCCGCTGATGCCGCCGAACTGTCTAAGCGAGCCGAACTCCTCCCAGCGGTCCGTTAGAAGCTTGTGTGCGTAGCTTTGGTGGCTTACGTCGAAGATAAACGGATCGCTCGCGGCGTCAAATACGTAGTGCATCGCCACGATGAGCTCGACCGCGCCCATGTTTGAGCTTAGATGGCCGCCGTTTTTGCTCACGACTTCGATTATGCGCGCTCTAATCTGCGTGCAAAGCTCCCGTAGCTCCTCTAGGCTTTTATTTTTAATATCCACTCAAAATCTCTCCCAGCGTGCCAAAGACGCGATTGTTTTGCTCAGGCGTGCCGATCGTGATGCGCACAGCGTTTAGTCCGTAGCTTTTTAAATTTCTAATGATGATGCCGCGGCGTAGAAGCTGCTCGCAAAGCTCGCTACTATCTAGCGGCGGGCTAAGTTTGAACGTGATGAAATTTGCGTAGCTAGGGATAAATTCTAAGCTTTGCTCGCGCGCAAAATCCTCGAAGCGGCTCATCTGCGCGGCGTTGTTTTGCAGGCTCTTTTGCACGAAAGCCTCGTCTTTTAGCGCCGCGATCGCCGCTGCGAGGCTAAGCGTCGTGATGTTAAAGGGCGGTCGCAGCTTATAAAGCGCGCTTATGATTACGCGCGACGCGATACCGTAGCCTACGCGCATGCCGCCCAGCCCATAGACCTTCGAGAAGGTGCCCAGATAGAGCACGTTTTTAAAATTCCCAATTAAAAGCTTAGGATCAAGCCTCTTGCGCTCGTCTTTAAACGCTGCAAATTCGTTATATGCGGCATCGATCACTAAAAGCGTATTCTCATCTACGCTGCTGGCGAACTCATACACCGCCTCCGCATCCAAGCACTCGCCCAGCGGATTGTTCGGCACACACAAAAAGATGACCGAAATTTCATCCCTGTGCGCGTTATAAATTTTTAAAAGTTCGGCTAGGTCGTGCTCCTGCGCGCTCGTTTTGTAAACTTTAGCCTCGCAGTGGCTTGCGTAGATGCCGTACATCGCGAAAGTGACGCCCGCTTGCAGTATCGCGCGGCGCGAATTGAGCTTGGCGTGCAGCGCAAACTCAATGATCTGATCGCTACCCGCGCCGATGATGATATTTTGCGGCTCTACGGCGAATTTAGAGGCGAGCGCGCCCTTTAGCTCATACATCGAATCATCGGGGTAAAGATGCGCGCGTGCCGCGTTTTGCACGATTGCATCCTGCACCGCCTCGCTCGTGCCGAAGGGGTTTTCGTTGCTGGCAAGCTTTAACACGTCCTGCTTGCGGATACCAAACTCCCGCACCACAAGCTCGATCGGCTTGCCCGCTTCGTAATTGCTTAGATTTTCTACGAATTCGTTAAATTTCATCACTCCCCTCCGTTTATATAGCTTCCCAGCCAGGTGACTTCGTGCCCGTTTTTCTGCGCGTTTTGCAGCACGCGCGCCACGCGCTCGTCGTCGATGTGCCCCTCAAAATCGACATAAAAGACGCATTTAAAATCCCTAAGCTTAACAGGGCGGCTTTCTAATTTGGTTAAATTTATCCCCTCGTTGCGAAACATCTGCAAAAGGTCCACGAGTCCGCCCGGGCGGTCGTCGGTTTTGGCTAGAATGCTCGTTTTGTTGCGGTCGCTCTTTTGGTTTTTAAAGTCGCTGAGCACGAAAAAGCGCGTACGATTGGCGGAGTTGTCCTCGATCTTTTGAAACATCATCGGCACGCCGTAAAGATCGGCGGCGATCTTGGAGCAGATCGCGGCGGAGTGCGGCGTGGCAGCCGCCATCTGCGCCGCAAGCGCGGTAGATTTGGTCGCGGTAAATTTAACGCCGTTAAGGCCGTGATCGTCTAAAAATTTAAGACACTGATTGTATCCCTGCGGATGCGAGAATATCTGATCCACCGTGCTTACGTCGTCGCAGTGGCTCGCAAAGCAGTGGTGGATATCCATATAAATTTCGGCGACGATCTTGACGCCTTCGTATTTTCGTAAGCAATCAAGCGTCGCTCCCACCGCGCCTTCGGTGTTGTTTTCGATCGGCACGACGCCGTATTTGGCCTCGCCGCTATCAAGCTCCTTAAAGACCGCTTCGATGTTCGAGAGCGGCAGATAGGAGCTTACCGCGCCGAAGCGGCTCTTGGCGGCTTGGTGCGAATAGGTGCCGAAAGGCCCCAAAAACGCGACGATCTGCGGCTTTTCTAAATTTCGCGAAACCGAAAAAATTTCAAAAAATATCGCCTCGATCGCCTCTTTGCTTAAATTTCGCGCCTTCCCGCCGTCCAGCCTGCTAATGATCGAGCGCTCGCGCTCCGGGCGGTAGATCGCGCTGCCCGCGGTCTGCTTCAGCTCGCCGATCTTTTTGACAAACCCCATGCGCTCGTCGATAAGGCGCAAAATTTCATCATCCAGTCTGTCAATACAAACGCGCAGATCATCGATATTTTGCATCACAACCCTCCTTTTGCTCGCCCCTAAATTTCGGTTTTAAAAATTTCACGCCGCCACTCTTGCCGCAGGCTTTGAAATTCTTACCGCGCGATCTTAAAATTTCATCGCTTGCGATTGCCGCGCCGCAACTTCCGCGCGCTAAGAAGGCGCGATAAAATTCGTCGCAGCGAGATCTGAAATTTAAAGGGGCGCGGTTAAAATTTAAAACGGGGTCTTGTTTTGCCTTAAAATTTAGAAGCGCATTTTGTTTGGATTTGAAATTTGAAGCGGCGGTGCATCCTGGCTTGGAATTTAAAGCGACGGTGCGTTTAAAATTTAAGGCCGCGCTCGTTGCGGCGTTAAAATTTAAAGCCGCTGCACGCTCGGATTTGAAATTTAAAACCGCACCCTGTTTTAGACGGCTCGCCGCGCGGATCATACGAAATCCTTTTCGAGCGCGATTAGCTCATCAAAGCTTTCGCGCTTTCTAATCAGGCGGTCCTGCCCGTCGTAAACCGCGACCTCTGTGGCGCGACAGCGGGTATTGTAGTTGCTAGACATCGAAAAACCGTAGGCGCCGGCACTTTTTATCGCGAGCAGATCGCCGCTTTGTAGGCTAGGCAGGCTAACGCCTTTGGCTAAAAAGTCGCCGCTTTCGCATATCGGGCCCACGACGTCGCAGGAGCTTAAGCTCTCTGCGGAGCTTTGCGGCGCAGAATTATCCACGGCGGAGCTTAGATTAGAGGAATTCTGTGGCGCAAAATTTCCTTGCAAGCTTTGTGAAACGCCGTTTTGCGGCGTGGAATTCTGCGGTGCGAAATCCTCTGAAGCGGGCTTAGCCTCGATACCGAAAGCTTTGCTATGTGTGAAATTCTGCGCCGTAGAATTCTCGGTGTCGCTTTGGCTCGCGAAGCTTTCACAGGCGGAATTGCGCTCGCTTACAAGCTCGATTTTATGGTGCGCGCCGTAGAGGCTCGGGCGTATGAGATCGTTCATCGCGCCGTCAACTATGACGAAGCGCTTGCCGCAGTTTTGTTTTTCGTAAAGCACGCGGGTAAGAAATACCCCCGCAGCTCCCGTGATGAAGCGCCCCGGCTCGCACACGATCGTGACATCTAGACCGCTTAGGCTACGCAAAATCCCCTGCGCGTAGTCGTAGAGCACGATCTGTTTTTCATCCTCGTAGCGGATGCCGATGCCGCCGCCCACGTCGAAAAATTTTATATCGATCTCAAGGGCTCGTAGCTCTCGCAGCAGATCGCTTACTATTTTTGCGGCGTCGCAGATCGGAGAGATGTCCGTGAGCTGGCTACCGATGTGAAAGTGGATACCGACGGGATTTAAAAATTTGCTCTTTTTGGCGTAGATATACATCTTGCGCGCGGTCTCGATGCTGACGCCGAATTTGTTTTCGCTAAGCCCCGTGGAGATGTAAGGATGGGTCTTAGCATCAACGTTTGGATTTACGCGGATGCTGATGCGAGCGGGCTTATTTAGATTTTGCGCGATCCGCTCCAGGCGCAGCATCTCGGCCTCGCTTTCTAAATTTATCAGCAAGATGTCCGACTTTAGCGCAAACTCGAGCTCGCTGTCTTGCTTGCCGACGCCAGAGAATATGATCTTATAGCTCTTTGCGCCGATATACAGAGCGCGGCGCAGCTCACCGATGCTGACGCAATCAAAACCGCTGCCTAGATCTGACAAAAACTTCAAAACGCTAAGGTTAGAATTGGCTTTAATCGCGAAGCAGACGAGCGACTTGCGCGCCGCGAAGGCCTCTTTGAGCGCTATGAAATTCTTTTGTATCTCGTTAAAATCGTAAACGTATAAAGGGGTGCCGTATTTGCGGGCTAAGCTTGAAGAATCCATAGAATTTCCACCGATAAATTTTGCGCCATTCTAACAAATCAAGGCTTAACGATGCTTAAAAACTAAAAATGCCGCAAAGCCTAATAGCGCTGTTATGGGCACGATAATGCCAAGTTCTGGGATGATGACGCCGTTGAGAGAAAACCTAATTAACACGAAAAGCACGCCCCAAGCGCATAGCGTAGCGATAAAAAATCCAAAACTTAGCAGCGCGAGATTAAAAAATCGCCCCGTAACGGGCAGGTAATAATACAGCACCAATACCGCCAAGGGCGCAAATAACGGAAAAAATATCATATTATAAAGGCTTGCTTTTATGGTGGAGATATTAACGCCTTGATGCGAAAAGGTACGGATCGAACGCAAAGCATCCCTGATCGAATATACATTACTCGTATCATAAACGCTTGCAATTGAGCTTGGATCAAAGCCCTTAAGCGCCTCGCTCTGCGCGCTAAGCTTACTTTTTAATCCACTTCCTCCAAGCTTAAGCTGCACTGGTAAAGTCGTGGTATTTACGTCGCGCAGATGCCAAATTTTACCTGCGTATTCGCCAGAGCTTGCGTGCGAGCGCGAAGCAACGGAGTTATCACCCATATCAAAGATTGTTATATCATTTGCGTTTTTACCGTTTAGAGCTTTGATATAGACATATTTACCCTCAAATTTCAAAAACATATCTCCTCCCGTAGGCGATAAATCGGTTAAATTCTTTTGAAATTTTAATGCGTATGCAAACGGGGTGGAATTTAAAGCTATAAAGCCTGCAGTAATCGCAAGTGCGATCAAAAATGGAGGGATTATCAGAGCGTTTTTACTAACTCCAAGCGCATAAAAGCTCACCAGCTCGTTGCTACGGATCATATTAAAGCCCATCAAAATAAGCGCAAAAATAAGACTTAGCGGTAGCGTGTAGCTAAGCGCGACCGCTGCGGTTAGAGCGATATACAAAAGAGCGGCATTCGCGCTTGAGGGAAAATCTTTGAGATTTGTAAGCACATCGATGCCTACATAAAAGCACTCAAGGGCTATTAGCAGGATAAAAAAATACTTCAGATAGGAAAGAGCCGCGTATTTTACGTATAACTTCACACCCTAGCCTTTTTAATCGTAAATTTTTGCGCGATCTGCTCTATATCCGAGCAAATGAGTTCCTCTACCGCGCGCGCGACGTAGGGTAAAATTTCACTCAGCTTCTCGCGCTCGCTTTCGTTAAAATTTCCGAGCACGAAATTTGCCGCATCCTGGTCCTGCCGTTTTTTGCCCACGCCGATACGCACGCGCTCGTAATCTGCACCGATTAGCGCATCAATCGATTTGATGCCGTTGTGCCCGCCGCTACTGCCGCCTTTTTTAAATTTAACGGCGCCCAGATCCAAATCTATATCGTCGTGCACCACAATGATGCGCTCGGGCTTGTAAAAATCATTCACCGCCTTTACGGAGTTGCCGCTTAAGTTCATAAAAGTTTGGGGTTTTAAAAGAAGCAGCGAGCCCTTTTTAAAAAGCTCGCCTTGGAATTTAGACGCGCCAAGCTCGCTAAAACCGCCCGTCTTTAAAATTTCGTCGATTAGCATAAAACCGACGTTGTGTCTGGTGTCTGCGTATTTCTGAGCAGGATTCCCAAGTCCTGCGATCAGTATCATAGGCACCCCTATTTAGCCGAAGTAACTCCGACTACCGCTATTGAGCCGTCTAGGATGATGCTGACGCCCTCTTTTACCGGAATGTCGCGGATCAAAAGCGAATCGCCTACATCAAGATCACTCACATCGAGCGTAAAATCGTTTGGTAGATCTTTGCCTGCGCATTTTACGGCTATACGGCGCTTGGATTGCACCAAGATACCTTTATTTTTTAGCCCTTTAGCGACGCCAGTTACTTTAACCGGCACTAAATATTTGCTTACCACGTCATCCTGAACTACGCGCAAATCTACGTGGGTTAGGGTATTTGTGACGGGGTGCTTTTGGTATTCTTGCACGATGACGCGATATGTCTTACCATCCACGCTAACCTCGAAAGGAAGATCTTCTTTTGCGCGCATAGCTTTGATAAAGTCGTTTACTTTAAACGCTGCGTTAATATTTTCAAATCCTTTCGCATAAATATTAGCGATTAGATAACCATCTCGTTTTAGGGATTTTGAAGCCCTCTTACCGATACTATCTCTAACGATACCTTCTAACATTAGGTTTCCTTTGTGAAAAAATGAAGCGTTATAATAGCAAAATGTTGCTTTAAATCTATTTAAGCGCCACGATGAAATTTAGAAGTAAAGCCGCACGGAATTTAGCCGATTAAAATTTACGCTAAATCCTGCAAGTCACGGCATATTTGTACACAATGGGACAGACGAATAGAATTCTGCCTGCGCGGCGGCAGGCAGAATTCTTTAAAATTTTAAATTGCAAAAATTTAGAATTTTAAAATTTATGACTTAGCGGATCTCTTTTAGCTGTACGACTTCGCCGGCGAGCATCTCTTCGGCGCTCTCTCCGGATTCTGCTGCCAAATCCCTTTTTTTGGCAAGATCGACGTTTTTGATCTGCAGATCGAGGTCGTTTCGCTTAGAGGCCTTATCCAGCGCCTCCTCGCGGGTAATGACGCCATCTCTATAAAGATCGAGCAGGTGCTGATCGAAGGTCTGCATGCCGTAGGTGTTGCGACCATCGGCGATCGCGTCTGGAATTTCATCGTCACGCGCATCAAGTATCATATCCTTAATACGGGTGTTTTTGCGTAAAATTTCAACGACGGCTACGCGCTTGCCCTCGATAGTACGAGCAAGGCGCTGAGAGATGACTGCCTCTAGGACGGATGCTAGCGTCATTCGGATACGCTCCTGTTCCGCCTGCTCAAACATTGCGATGATTCGGTTTACCGTCTCTTTTGCGTCGATGGTGTGCACCGTCGAAAACACTAAGTGGCCCGTTTCCGCGGCGTGAAGTGCGGTCTCGATCGTCTCCAAATCGCGCATCTCGCCCACAAATATAACGTCCGGGTCTTCTCTCAGCGCAGCGCGAAGCGAATCTGCGAAGTTATTGCAGTCCTCGCCGATAGCGCGCTGATTGATGATGCATTTATCGTCTTTAAATACGAACTCGACGGGATCCTCGATCGTAACGACGTGGCTGGTTCTTTGCCTATTTATACGATTTATCATACTTGCGATCGTTGTCGTCTTTCCGCTTCCCGTAGGTCCCGTAAGTAGCACGACGCCGCGCATAGCCGTGTCGCAAATATCTTTGATCGAAGGCGGCAGACCTAGATCGTCGATCTCTGGAATTTTAACCGGGATCGTTCGGAAAACCGCGCTGATACCGTCGATCTGAAAAAAAATATTAACGCGGAAGCGATAATCTTCGTTTAGCTTGTAGGTAAAATCCACGCTCTTTTTCTCGATAAGCTCCGGAAAGCGCGTGATGAGAAGCTCCTTAGCTAGCGTCATCGCGTCTTCTTTTAAAAATGGCGTTTTGCTAAATTTTACTAGCTCGCCGTGGATACGACCTCTGATAACCGCGCCCGATTTTATATGAAGGTCGCTACCGCCATTTTGGATTAGAAATTCCAAATATTTATTTAGCCTGTCTCGCTGCTTAAAATCCAGCGTAGAAGCGTCAACTTGATACTGCGAATAATCTATAGAACCCGCCATCATTTCTCCTTTTTAAGTGTTTTTATTATCTCTTTAAATGCTTCTTCAAAGGCCACCAGTCCGTCATCCAGCAGCTTTTTATACGCCTTTTTCATATCGATCTTCGCCTCCGCTACGCGAGCGAAAAATTCCTCTATCTGCGCATCGCTAGGCGGCATTTTGGGCTTTTGATCGCCGCTTACAAAAGCCTCTATCGTCTCAAGTGGCGCGGTGTTTACGCAGCCCGGATACATCAGCTCGCTTACGTAGTAATCCTTCGGCAGATCGTCTCCTTTTACGCCCGTACTTGCAAACAGCGGCTTAGCGTAGCTTAAACCCTCTGCGGCTATGATATTATAGCACTTCGCGGCGTTCATTATGCCGATTTTGCCGGTAGGAAGGCCCGCCGTGGCCATTTTTTCATCCAGTAACCTATCGAAGCGGCTAACGAAGATGCTAATTACGGTTTTTGGTAAATTTGCTTTCGGGAAGTAGCGGCGAAAGCCTGCAATTCCCTCTTTTATCGCCTCGATACATTTTGCGGTCTGCTCAGGCGAAAAAACCAAGGTCGCGTTTACGCTGATCCCCTTTTTCAGTAGATCGCGCATCGCTTCGTAGCCCGCCTTGGTCGCAGGGATTTTGATCATAACGTTTGGCATGCCGATCGTGCCGTATAGGTGTTTGCCCTCGCGATACATCGCCTCGGCGTCGTCTGCAAAGTATGGATCGACCTCGATACTCACAAAGCCGTCATCGCCGTTAATAAAATTTTTAAGCAGGCTCTCCGCCGCGCTTCTGATGTCCGCGGTGGCTAAAATTTCATATAGCTTTTTAGGCTCTTTTTTTCTAAATTCCTCTTTGGCCGAGTCGTATGCGGGGGAGCTTAGGATTGCGTTTTTAAAGATCGCGGGATTGGAGGTAGCGCCGTTAATTATGCCTTTTTTGATCAGCTCGTCGAAATCTTTATCGATAAAATCGCGCTCCAAAAAGTCGCACCAAAGGCTGAAATTTAGGGCTTTATCATACATATTTCATAATCTCCTTCAAATCCTTTTTTTCAATGCATACGCTCGCGTGCTCTTTTAAAATTTCATTCGCGCAAAAAGCAATTTTAAGTCCCGCCTCGCGAAACATCGAAACGTCGTTCGCACCGTCTCCCACGCACATTACCTCGCTTGCTTTTAAGCCCATCAGCGATTTAAGCTGTGCAAGCAGGACGCCTTTTGAGTAGCCGAACATCATCTCGCCGCCGAAAAGCCCGGTTAAAATTCCGTCTTTTTCATGCAGATAGTTCGCAAAGCTTGCGTCAAAGCCTAGTTTTTTCTGCGCGGCGTCGGTAGCGAGATGAAATCCGCCGCTAAAGACGATCACCTTTATGCCTTTATTTTTCAGATACGCGATGATCTCGCTAGCGCCGCAAACGAAAGGCAGGCCTTCCGCGATAGCTTTAGCATCGCTAAGCTTCATTCCCTTTATCAGCGCCACGCGCTCGCTAAGGCTCTCGAAAAAATCAAGCTCTCCCGCCATCGCGCGCTTCGTAATTTCGCTAACTTGTCGCTGCGTGCCCATTTTAGCGGCGAAAAAACCTATCGTCTCGCCGTCCATCAGCGTAGAATCAAAGTCAAAAACACAAAGCTTTATCATAAATATCCTCGCAAAAATTTAGGAATTATAGCTAATTTAAGTTTAAGTTTTTTGGAATTAGCATAAATTTTTCGCTTTTTGCGACCTCGTAAATTTTGCTCCCAGCCCCGAACGAGCACAAATTTATATATTTTTTCTCGCCGAAATATAAAATTTCATCTTGATGATAGTGGCCTTCGATGATTAAATTTGCCGCATAAAAATCGATCTTCGGCGCGATTATATCCTTAAAATTTGGCATTTTTTTGTATAGATTTTTCCCCTCTTGCGATTTTAAGATCATCTTTGAAATTTTAAATTTTAAAGCGCGATCGAGTAGATCCATAAATTTCAGAAAAGCTCTATTTCGTAGCGAAAGCAGCGCAAACTGTGTCAGGCGCGGCAAAAACAGATCGCCGTGCGCAATCTGTACCGTCTCGCCGCTCTCGCAGATAAATTTAACGGGCTGCGCGGCGTTTGGATAAACTTTTGCGCGGGGGAAAATTTCGCGCAGATTAAAATCGTGGTTGCCCTCGAAGTAAAAAATTTCGCATTTTCGCGACAGCTCGTTTATTAGCGCGATCTCCTCTTCGTATAGGCGCTGCACGTAGGTCGTGTTTGCCAAAAAATCAAACATATCGCCCATCATAAAAATTTGAGGCGGCGGCGCGGGCTCAGCCTTCAGCGCGCGCAGAAATTTCAAAAATTGCGGTCTGCTTGCGCCCGCGTGCGCATCGCCGATAAAGATAGCACCTGGTTTTATCGTCTGAATTTGATCATTTTGCATCTAGGCTCCCGCGCGTAACGGCTTTTGCGAAAAAGTTCATCGCTTAAATTCCGTGTGCGATACGCGGCAACGCCGTAGCTTCGGCGAATCCGCACATTAAATTTGCGTTTGCGACCGCCTGCGACGATGCTCCGCGCAAAAGATTATCGATCGCCGAGTTAATCCAAATTTTATCGCCGGCAGTTTTTATAAAAATATCGCAAAAGTGCGTCCCTGCGACGTTTTTTATACTCACGGGCTCGCTTAGGACGCGCACGAAAGGCTCATTTGCGTAAAACTCCCGCAGCACCGCCTCTGCGTCCACGCTCTTTTGCAGTACGCCAAACGCGCTAACTAGCATTCCGCGCGTAATCGGCAGCAAATTCGGCACGAAAATCGTGCTAAATTCGCTGCCTTTTAAAATTTGCAGCTGCTCTTTGATCTCGTCTGCGTGGCGATGCGAGATCGGCGAGTAGGCGCCCGCGTTTTCGTTCGCGCTTACGAAATGGCTGCTCGTTTTAAGAGCCTTGCCCGCGCCGCTTACTCCGCTTTTTGCGTCGATAAATACGCCGATACTAGGATCTAGTAGCCGCACGAACGGCGCGAGCGCCAAAATAGAGCAGGTAGGATAACAGCCCGGATTTGCCGTAAGGCGCGCGGCGCGGATCTTTTCGCGATTTAGCTCAGGCAGTCCGTAAACGGCGTGGGCTAAATTACGAGGGTCTAAATGCGCGGTGTAATTTTTCTCGTAAAGCTCGCGGCTTAGGCGGTAATCGGCGGATAGATCGACTACCTTGACGCTTTTAAATTTTAAAATTTCGCGGGCAAATTTCATCGCTTTTTCATGCGGCAGCGCCAAAAAAATAAGATCGCACGCCTTTGCGGCATCGGCGGCATCGGCAACTCGTACCGGCATCTGCAAAACTCCGCGAAGTTGCGGGAAAATTTCGCTTATCTCGCCCTGCGTCGAGGCGCCTAAATACGAAATTTCAAAGCCCGGGTGGGAAAGTAGAATTTTAATCAGTTCAAGCCCCGTATAGCCGCTAACGCCGATGATTCCCGCTTTTTTCATCTTATTTTCCAAATTTGATCGGCCTGTATTCAACGCTTAGAATTTCTACGTCGCGCGTGCCGGATGGGAGCTGAAGCACCACCTCATCGCCCTCAGCTTTACCTAAAAGCTGGCGCGCAAGCGGAGTGTTTATATTGATAAGTTTGCGCGAGATATCCGCTTCGCTAAGGCCTACGATCGTGTAGATCTCCTCCCGCTCGGTCTCTACGTCCATAAAGGTAACGGTGGAGCCGAATTTTACGCGGTCGTGTTCGTAGGTCGAGGGGTCGATGATTTTACTTCGAGAGACGATGTCGCTAAGTTCGGCGATGCGCGATAGCAGAAACGCCTGCTCTTCGCGCGCCGCGTGGTACTCGGCGTTTTCTTTCAGATCGCCGTGTCCGCGCGCGATGTCGATCTGCTGGACTATGTGAGGTAGCTTCACGCTCTGAAGCTCCTTGAGCTCGGAGGTGATCTTTTCATATCCGTAAAGCGTCATTGGTTCTGTCGTCATAATCTTCCTTTCTTTTTATCAAATTATATAAGCTTTAGCCTTAAAATTTTAGCTCGCAGACTGCGTTAAAATTTTTGCCACGTTTTCGCTGGAGCCGAATTTCAGATAATCTAGCAGCTTCTCGCTCGCAAGTTTAAATTTAGCGGCGTCGCAGCGCTCGTATGCGGCGAGTAGGTTTTGCGCGCTTACTTCGCCTTGCAAAAGCTCCTCATGTAACGGCTCCTCGCCCAAAAAATCAAAAATAATATTCGCAAGCCCCACGTGCTTTAGCTTTACGAGTTTTCGCGCGAGCCAAACGTCAAACGCGCGCGCTTTGTAGCACAGCACGAACGGAGTGCCGATGAGCGCCGCCTCAAGCGTCGCCGTGCCAGAGCAGATGAAGGCAAAATCGCAATCCTTAAGCGTAGCAGGAGTATCGTTTGCGATGCTAAAGCCGTCCAGAGGCCCGTAAATTTCATCCCTTTGATCCATCAGATGCGGCGGGATTATCAAGGTTCGCTCGCTATTTTCAAATTTAGGCGCAAGGGCTCTAAAAATCGGCATCAGTCTTGAAATTTCAGCTCTGCGTGAGCCCGGCATAAAGGCGATCTTGCCCTGCTTTTCGTAGCTTGTTTTTTGGAATTTTATCTCGTCAAGCAGCGGATGTCCCACGAAAGAGTACTTTGCGGTTTTAGCGCTTTGCTCGCTCGGGTGCGAGGCATTCTCTTTCTGCGCAGCGTCTTTATCTTTTGTTTCTTGTGCTGCAGCATCTTTGCTCTCCGCTTCTTGCGGCACGGCACCTTTATCTCCCTCGCAATCCGCGCCGAAAAATTTCGCCTCAAAAGGCCAGATGGAGAGCAGATTATCGCAAAACGCCTTCAGCTTCTCCGCTCTGTGCGGCTTCCACGCCCAAACCTGCGGCAGGATATAATATGAAATTTCCGCGCGCGCGCCGCTTTCTTTGATCGCGCGAGCAAGCGGCAGATTAAATGCGGGCGAGTCGATCAAAAGCGCGCGATCGCATTCCGCCGCAAGTCGCGTCATCTGCGTTATCGCGCGCTTGGCTTTTAAAATCAGCGGCAAAATTTCTATAAAGCCCATCGCCGAAAATTCGCTGCTTTTGTATATCGGCGAGCCCAGCTTTTCATCGAAAATTCCGCAAATTTCGTAAGCGGGATCGAGCCTTTTAAGATGCGCTAGAACCTCTTTAAAATGCAGATTCGCCGAGGGTTCTAGGCAAGAGATTAAATATTTCAAATTTAGCCTTTTAAATTTTTGTTAATTATAGCAAAATGTGCTAAAATTAAGCCGACAAAGGATTTAAGATGAGAAATTTTAAAATTTTAGCGCTATGCGGCGCGTTCGCGATGTTGCTGGGCGGTTGCGGCGCGGCTAAATACCAAAAGCGTCAAGTCACCGAGGATCCCGCAGTAACGGCGCGTTTTGAGGCGCTTAGTAAGCTAGGCTCGCCCGCACTCGTCGCTAAAGCCGCAGCTAGCGAGATCGCAGCAGACGTAGGCGGCACCAAGTCTCACGTTAAGGTCGCGCAGTTTGCCTTCCTCGAAGAAATTAGCGCGCAAGGAAGCGATCTGATCTATGCCTACTCGCTAAGCCCTGGCTGGGCGAGCTTGAAAAGCTCCGATCGGCAAAAATATCTCAAACTGCTAACCAAGGATATTACCGAAAATGACTGCAACGCACCTAGTACGCGAGCTTTATTGCGAAGCGGAGTGCGTGAAGTGCACCGATTTTTCTACGATTATCCGAGCTCGCACCTACTTGATTCGCAGGTGAGCGAGGAGATATGCCGTAAAGCGGGGTTGTAGAATATCTCGCATAATTTTATGCCGCGGATTTACATCGGCGCGAAAATTTAAAAGGCGAGATTTTGCGGCGAGTTGCGGAGTGCGGTCGCAAAATTTAAGGAATTTCGAAAACTAAATTTAGGCGATGAAATTGCATAGCAGGCTATAAAATTTGTAGCAAAAAGACGGAATTTTTCTATGAATTTTGTGATCTAAGTTTCGTGATGGAATTTTTGCGAAAAAATTTGGCACGATGAAATTTTACGCCGCGCAAGCTAAGTAGCAATTTTTGCATAGTAAAGAATTGAGCGCTAGAATTTTTGCAGACGGAATTCTGCCCCGATAGGCCTGTCGTGAAATTTTAGCTAAAGAGAGAAAATGAAAGAAATTTTAATCACCAATGACGACGGATTCGAAGCGCGCGGTCTTTTAGAACTTGCAAGCGCGCTAAGATCGGTCGCAAACGTCACCATCGTAGCGCCAAGCTCGGAAAAATCGGCATGCTCGCACTCGCTCACGCTCACACGCCCGCTTAGATTTGTAAAGCTCGACGACGGATTTTTCAAACTCGACGACGCTACGCCCGCAGACTGCGTATATTTGGCGCTCCGCGCGCTGTATAACCGCAAGCCCGATCTTGTGATAAGCGGCATAAATCACGGCGCCAACGTCGCCGAGGACGTGACCTATTCGGGCACTTGCGGAGGCGCGATGGAGGGGGTTTTGCAAGGCATTCCCGCGCTTGCGGTGAGCCAGTTTTACGTCGCGGACTCGCTACAGCGATACGGGTTTGATCTCGCATGCGAGCTTGCGGTTGATTTGGTGGGAAAAATTTTCAAAAACGGCTTTCCGCTGCCGCCAAAGCAGTTTTTAAATTTAAACGTCCCTGCCGTTTCAAAGCAAGATTTTAAGGGACTAACGGTCGCGCCATGCGGCGAGAAGCTCTACGACACCGACGCACAGCTAAACCGCAATCCGCGCGGGATGGAGTATTATTGGCTCGGCAAATCTACGCTCAGTTTTGATGCGAGCAAAAACGAAAACAGCGACATTTCGGCACTTTTTGAGGGGCGGGCGACGCTAAGTCCGATTAAGCTAAATTTAACCGCGCACGAGCAGATGAGCGCGCTAGAAAGGTGGATGAGAAACGATGAGTGAGGTCGTAATAGACCGCTTTTCGCGCTCGCGCCTGCTTTTTGGCGAGGATTTTGCAAGGCTGCAAAGCGCTAAAATTTTAATCTGCGGCTGCGGCGGCGTGGGCGGAGCGGCGATAGAGGCGCTGTACCGCAGCGGCGCGGTAGGTTTAAGCGCGATCGATTGCGATCGCTTCGAGATCACCAATCAAAACCGCCAGCTTGGAAGCGAGCACGTAGGCGAGCTAAAATGCGAGGTTTTTGCGCGCAAATTTAAAGGCGTGACGCCGATCGCCGCTAGGATCGATGAGGAATTTTTGTCGGAATTTGATCTGGCGCAATTTGATTTCGTAATCGATGCGATCGACGACGTGGGCGCCAAGATCGCGCTTGCGCTGCGCTGCAGCGAGGCGGGCGCGGGCTTCGTAAGCTCGATGGGCGGCGCAAAGAGGCTCGATCCCGCTAAAATCGAAATCCGCTCAATCTGGCGGACGCAAGGCGATCCGCTCGCGCGCAAGATCAGATCTGAGCTGCGAAAGCGCGGCTTTGCGGGCGATTTTGACGTCGTCTGCTCGAGCGAGCCGCCGCGCGTCAAATCGATGGGTAGCTTCATGGGCGTGACTGCGAGCTTCGGGCTTTTCATCGCAAGCTACGTCGTGCGCAGGCTGATAGGCGAGCGATAAATTTAAACGCTTAAAATTTTATAGCGTTTCGGAGTGTGGATCTGCCTGATCGTGTTTAGCGGTTAAATTTTAGATATTTTGAGCTTACGATCCGAGCGCGCTTTGCATGCGGTACGGCTAGCTGGTGCTTTGCGGCGCGCGATGCGGTTAAAATTCAAAAGCGGCGAAAGCGGAATTTTACCGGACGACGAAGACAAAATTTCCTCGGCGCGAATGTGAAATTTAATTTGCAGCGAAGGATAAAATTTTATCCGCAAAGCTCAGCGCAGGCTCGGCGAGAGATAAAATTTAAAGATCACACAAGCTACGCGTGCATATCTATAGTATGCGGTGCGCCGTTTTAGCGGGCGCCAAATAGCGGTCTAGGATTAAAAATTTAAATAGGCGGGTCACGAGCTTGCTCGTGAGCGAAATTTAAGCAAGCCAAGTTTACGCAAATGTTCTTTGCGGCGGATTTTCATAGTAGCGCGGTAAAATTTTATCGCAGTTTCGCGTGCTCTCCGATGCAAAAAGAGGCGCGCTCAGGCAAGCAAAACCAAATTAGCGTGCATCAGCCGCCGCGTAGCGCCTAAATAAGCGTAAAGTGTAAGCAGGGCTCAAGCAAACGCAGCGGCAAGCCTACTTCTAAATTCCATTTTTTACCGCTCGCAAAAAGCGGAATTTAGAAATTTAATTTAAAGGAGCAGCGATGAATGAAATTTTTACACGCACGAGCGTGCGAAACTTTACCGAGAAAATGCCGAGCGACGATCAGATTGAGCTCGTGCTAAAAGCCGCGATGCAAGCCCCTAGCGCGGGCAACCAGCGCTCATGGGAGTTTTACGTAGTACGCGACCGCACCACGCTTACGCTACTTAGCAGCGTCGGCACCTACGGCGGCTGCACGAAAGATGCGCCGCTTGCGATCGTGGTCTGCACGCGCAAAAGCGGCTTAAAATTCCAACCCTACGCTCGCTACGACTGCGCTTGTGCGGCAGAAAATCTTTGGCTGGCGGCGCATCATTTAGGGCTTGGCACCACGTGGCTGGGCGTAGCGCCCGATATTTACGCGATGGAGCGCGTAAGAGAAATTTTGGATCTGCCTGGGCATTTGGAGGCGTTTTGCATTATGCCTTTGGGCTTTCCGTCTCGCGTCACAAAGGCGCACTCGCGCTTTGAGCCCGCTAAAATTCACTTCGTAGGCTAGATATGTTTATTTCGCAGAGTAAAATCGACGATCTAATCGCTAGCGACGGTGCGTTTTTGGACCTTACGACCGAGCTTTTGCAAGACTCCGTGGATCTAAACGCGCCCGCAAGACTTTCGATCGTAACGAGGCAGGATCTGATCTTTAGCGGCGGGCAGATCGCGCGCGAAGTAGCGGCGCGCTTTGGTTGCGAGACGCAGCATCTAGCGCGCGAGGGAAGCGCATTTTGCGCGGGAGAAGAAATTTTTAGCGCGCAGGGGAGCTTCGAGAGTTTGCATAAGGCTTGGAAGATCGTTCAGATCGTGTTTGAGTACTCCTGCAAAATTTCTACTTACGCGCACGAGATGGTTGCACTGATGCAAGAGGCGAATCCGCGCTGCGTGCTGGGTGCGACGCGCAAGAGCTTTCCTTTTGCGAAGGAGCTTTGCGTAAATGCGCTGATCGCGGGCGGCGGGACGATGCACCGCCTAGGGTTGCACGACAGCATCCTGTTTTTTTCAAATCACATTCGCGCGTTTGCGAGCTTTAGCGAGTTTTGCGCGCAGATCGCTAAATTTAAAGAGCGCGCGCCCGAGCGAAAGATAATGATCGAAGTGGCAAGCGAGCGCGAATTTAGCGAACTTTTAAGCTACGCACCCGATGTGATAATGTGCGATAAGATGAGCCCGGGCGAGCTTAGAGCCTGCGTTTTGAGGCGAGATGAAGCGGCGCCGCAGATTAAAATTTGCGCCGCTGGCGGTATAAATAAAAATAACTGCGCAGAGTTTGCAGCTACCGGCGCGGACGTGCTCGTAAGCTCGGCGGTTTGGAATCAAGGCGTGTGCGATCTTAGTGGAAAGATAGAATTTATATAAATATTAAATTTTAAATTTAAGGCGCAAAAGTCTAAAATAGGGCATAAAAAACGCAATTTATTAATAAATAAGAGTATATTTTGTAGAATTCTTAAAATTTTAAAAAAAGGATTTTCATGAAAAAAATTGCATTTATTTTGGCGCTTGCGGCAAGCGTTTCGTTCTGCGCGGATCAGCTGATAATCGCGGCCGGCGGCGGATACAAAAAGCCCGTCTCGGCCGTGATCGAAAATTTGAAAAAAGAAGGCATGGACGTGGTGGGATCGTTTGCCAACCTCGGCCAGCTCGTCATTCAGTCGCGCGAGAATAAAATTTCATTCATCGTGGGCGACGAGGCGTTTTTGAAAAAAAAAGCGATCTAAATATCACTAAATTTGAACGTATCGGGCGCGGCACGCTCGTTTTGGTGACGCCGAAAAATATCAAAATAAACGACGTATCGGAAATCGCAAAATTCGATAAGATCGCCATGCCAGATCCTAAAAAGGCGATTTACGGTATCAGGACGAATGAGTTTTTGCAAAACGCCAAGATGGATGGGGTAAAAGATAAAATTTTAGCCGTCGCGGGCGTGCCGCAAGTAGTCGCATACGTCATCAACGGCGAGGTGCAAGCAGGCTTTATCAACAGCACCGAGGCGGTCGCCAAAAAAGATGAGTTCGGCTCGATCATCTACATCGACGAGAGCCTCTACAGCCCCGCATTCATCGGCATCGCAAGGCTTAGCGCGTGCGGCGAGCAGGCGCTTTGCGAAAAGGTAATGGAGGAGTTTAAATCGGACCGCTCAAAAGAGATTTTTTCAAAATTCGGTCTTAAATGAGCGACATCGCTTGGATCACGCATCCTTTGCTTTTAAGCGTCAAAGCCCTGTTTTGCAGCTTTTTGCTGCTGATTACGGCAGGGCTAGCAATTGCGTATTTTTTAGCTTTCAGCAAAGCCAAATTTAAAAAGATCGTCGAAATTTTAGTGATTTTTCCGCTCATTTTCCCGCCGATCGCGACGGGATTTTTGCTGCTTTATGTTTTTGGAAAGAGCGGATTTATCGGCTCTGCATTAAATTTAGACATCGTTTTTAACTTTTCTTCATTAGTAATCGCCGCATTTTTGGTCGGGCTACCGCTGTTTGTAAAGCCGGTATGCGCGAGCTTTGAGCTATTTCCGAAGAGCCTAATCGAAGCCGCGCAAATTTTGGGCAAAAACAGAGCTCAAATTTTCCTCCTCGTCATCCTTCCAAGCTCGCTTAAAACGCTCGGCTCCGCGCTCATTTTAGCGCTCTCGCGCGGGCTTGGTGAAGTGGGCATCACGCTGATGCTAGGCGGAAATATCGTGGGCAAAACCGACACGCTAAGCCTTGCGATCATGGGTGCCGTGTATGACGGAGAGAACGAGCGAGCGCTGATTTTAAGCGTTTTGCTCGTAATTTTCAGCTTGATCTTATTCTTCGCGATAAGTCTTTTAGATAAAAAGCAAAATTTATCTAAATAAGAAAAATTATTTTTTAAGTATTTTTGGATAAAATTGCACTCGCATTTCATTTTAAAGGATTTATCATGAAGAAATTTCTAATTTCATCAATTTTAGTCGCAAGCGCCTTGATCGCTCACGAGCACGGCGATATGCAAAATTTCGACCCTAAGACCGGCAAGCACCTTGTCATCGCGATGGAGCAGCTAGGCGAGAAAGGTAATGTAGCCGTCGGCGAGGTCGTAGCGGTCGAGACAAACTACGGCGTGGCGTTTTTCCCGAATTTAAAGGGTCTTACTAGCGGCGTGCACGGCTTTCACGTACATCAAAACGCCGACTGTGGCGCGACCGAGAAGGGCTTAGGCATGAAAGCTGGCGGCCATTGGGATCCGAGCGATACCAAAAAGCACTCGTTTGCTTGGGATGATAGCGGCCACAAGGGCGATCTGCCTGCGCTTTTCGTGGATGCTGAGGGCAATGCGGTCTATCCGGTGCTGGCTCCGAAGATCAAGAGCCTAGATGAGCTAAAGGGCCACTCGCTAATGGTTCACGTAGGCGGCGATAACCACAGCGACCATCCGAAGCCACTCGGCGGCGGCGGCGCTAGAATGGTCTGCGGCGTCATAAAATAGGCTTCGTTGCGGATGAAATTTAATCATCCGCAATTTCTAAATTTAGCAGCCCTGCGGTTAAATTTACGCGATGAAATTTCGCCGTCCGCAGCGCCGAGACACACCCGCTTTGCCGTTAAATTTACACGCGGCGGGCTTTTAATGCAATCTATGCAGCGCGAAATTTTGTATTAAATTTGCGCGCCGCGCAGCACCCCCTCCCGCTTAAAATTTTAAAATTTAACTCCGTTTGCGCGCATTACGCCCTGTTTTTGCCGCAACAGCATCGCAAAATTTTTCAAATTTAAATCAACACTCTAAATTTACAGCGCCGAGCTATTTTGGCAGCGCGGGCTTCATTTAACTTTTTCTTCACGACTTTTTTCTACAATCACGCTAACTTTCACAAAGGAGAGAGAATGAAAAAGATTGTTTTAGCAAGCGTTTTAGTCGCGGGCGTGCTGTTCGCCGCAGATTTTCAAAATAGTACTCCCGAGCAGATCAATGCCGCAGTCGCTAGCGCGGACGCCAAGAGCCTAAGCGAAGCGGCGTTTGAGATCGATAAGCGCGCAGGCGAGTTAAGAGCGCAGGCAAGGGATCTTAAGCGCGGATTTAAGACGGAGTTTAAAAAGAAACTGGACGCTATGAGCGTCGAGGATCGCGAGAAATTCCTAGACGAGTTTAGAAAAAACTATAACGCCCAGGCGGGCAAGCTAAGCGTCGAGCAGGCGGATAGGCTGGATATCGAGCTTAAAGATCGCGGCAATTTCGGCAAATTTAAAAGGCCTGCTCGCGGGTTCGGTCCGCACAGATCGCAGGCAGCTCCAGGAGAGTGCGGTCATATGCCGCCTAAAGGAATGGGCGGAGACGCGGGGCGAGCAATGCCTCCGAGAGACGCGATGCCGTGCAATCAAAACGCGGGCGCCGCTCCGTGTCCTATGACGCAGCAATAGCCGCCCGCGCAAGCTATTTAGTTCCGCGCAGCATTTGCGCGGAATTTTGTTTTAACAAATCGCGGCGTAGAAATTTTAAAATTTAGCTTTGAAGCTTATGCGAGTCGATGAAATTTCACAAAATTTTATCGGTGCAGGCGAGGTTTTGAAATTCTGCGCGGCGAAATTTTAAAGCTCCGGCGTTTTGCCTATAAATTTTAAAATTCCGCGGCGTAAAATTTTAGCCTCTTGCGCCGCTTGGCGCACTGCGTAAATTAATTACCAGGCGAGCAATCTAAATTTACGAAGCGTGCCTTAGAGCCAAGACGTGCCGTTTTAGCCACGATAAAATTTGCCCTGAAATTTTGCAATTAAATTTTTACGTGGAATTTCACAGGGTATAATTTCAAAAATTCTACGCGAGGAGGCGGGCCATGGCAAGAGTTTTGATCGTCGAGGACGAGGGGATGCTGCTAGACATGATGTGCACCTACATGCGCGGCGCGGGGCACGAGGTAAGCGGCAGTAAAAGCTACGACGAGGCACTCGATCTGCAAGATGAACTGCAAAGCTCCTATACGGGCGGCACGGTGCTGCACCTGTATATGAAAGAGCGATCAGCTCGGTAGAAGCCTGCAAGGACCTCGTGCGCGGTGTGGTAAACAACTATAAGCTGCCATATATCACGATAACGCCTGCTTTTAGCGTCTGCGCCAAACACGGTTACATCAGCGGCGAGCACGAATACTGCCCAAAATGCGACGAGTAGCTTTTGGCGGAGTTTAAGACGGCAAATTCCTGATTAAATTATTTTAGATTAATAAGAATAAATCCCATAAGATGATAAAATACCGTTTTGGAAAAATTTGAAACGGTATTTTATGAAAGAAAGATATGGAATTTAAAGACTTTAAAGACGAAAACTATGTAAAATACGATTTTTTATTTTACAAACCCATATGATTGAGAATTTGTATAGTATAGAAATTAAGGAATTTGTAATGACTTTTAGATATAAAATTAAGTGTAATACTTGTGGTAGAAATATTTTAGTACGCTTTGGTATGGGGTATACAGAGTATCAAGAGTGTGAATTTAAATGTGATCAATGTTCATCTGATATAAAATTTTCCATAACAGCTAAACCCCCGCAAGCAATTATAGATTACCTAGAAAATTGCTCCTATAGTGATTTTCAAGATAGTTTATTCCCAGATGATAATAAAAAGTATTTAATAAAAAATTTTCATCAAGATTTTTTATCTACAAAAAAAGATGGTTTTTTTTATAGCGTATTAGAGTTAAATAAAATATTAGAGAAAAGATTTTCATATTCTGGTTCTGCCGAGGGGGTATTAGTGGCTAACTTTACTTTTTTAGAAAAAAATTGGAGAATTGTTAAGCAAGCATGGCAGATGAAGAATAACAATAATAATAATTTTATTGAAGATGTATTAAAAAAATATGAAAGTATAACCATAGAAGGTGTTTGTGGTTTTGAGGATATACTTTTTGACTTTAATAATACAGTGCTAGCGCCTGAATGTTTGAAATATAATAAAATTGCCGAAAAACTAGTACAAGAGTATAAAAGTAAAAAGAGTAAAAGAAAAGAGTTTTTAAAACTAATGGAATACTACAGAGATAATTTGATGGTAGATCATATGGAAAAGTTTTTTAATATATATAGTGACTTTTTCGACTTATACAATGATTTTAGACCTTTTTTAATGTATACAAACCATAAGCTTGATATAAATCTTGATATAAATATAGCAAATCATAATTTCCATAGAACTAAGATGTTTTATGGAAATTTATATGAAGCCTATACTTCAAATATAATTTTTATTTCTCTTTTGCATAACATACATAAAGGAAGGCGATTTGATGAATTTTGTAATTTGACCTTGTCAAAGTATTGTGGGCTCGATAAGTCAAAAAAAACCGAAAACTTTAAAAATACGGAAATGTTTATTTTTTTTGATGATTTTTTGACAAATAAATTGAGAAATGCCTCTCATCATGGGAATATTAAAATGATCGACAATGATGTTTTGGAATATAAATCTGGCAAAGAATCTTTAAAAAGGTACACTATGCATTATGGTCGATATATGCAGATATGTGTAGAATTATTTATTAGATTTGTATCTTTACTACAACTTGAGATATGCTTTTTTTATATATTTAATAAAAAAATAAAATCAGACTTGAAATAGTTTATGTTTGTATTTTAATATAAACATAAACTATGCTGTTTGCCTATCGAGATTCACTTAAAGACAAACTATATGTAGGTTTAAATTTAGCCGTGCCTGATGGAAACAGAGCTAAATTTACGCTTATTTCTCTCCTAGCGGCCAATAAACGATCGGCTTAGCTCCGAGTCTTGCTTCGCCGTGATACATGCCGAGCTTATCTTTCGTCCACGCAAAGCCCGTGTGTCCGTGCTTGTCGATAAAGATGCCGCCGAGCCCTTTGCCTATCCCTGTATTATGCGGGTGCTTTTGAAAGATATTGCCGCCGGCTACGCTTTAAATCAATGCTGCGGCTGTCCGTGTTTAGCCCGGATCACGAATATCTTGCCGCGATTTGCCTTTGCCCTAAAATTTGCACGATCTCCTCTAAGCTTAAAATTTTGCCGTGCGAGTCAAAGCCTACGTTTAGTATGCGCCCCTCCAGGCTGGAAGCGCGGTCGTGCAAGTGTCCGTGAAGCATAAAAGAGCCTTCCTGGGCGCGGTTGTGCTCCTCTACGGGATAGTGAAACATACAGATGCTCATACCCGTTTTGCCGTCCTTTATCGCGCCCGCGCCGCCGTCAAAATTTAGCTCCTTGTAGTGCAGGATATCGCTAAAGATAGGATTTCCGTCCTCTTTTAGCTCGCGTAGCAGCGCTTCTTTGTTTTGGCTAATGAGCGTATCGTGGTTGCCTAAAATCATCACATGCGAGCCGTTTAGCCTGCGCGCGACGCTTTTTAGATCCTTCAATTTATTACAAAATGCAAAATCGCCCAGATCATAAACCGTATCCTCGGACCCCACTACGGCATTCCAGAGCTCTATTAGCTTTTCGTTCATCTCGCCTACGTCGTTAAAAGCCCTAAATTTAGGGCAGTATTTCATAATATTTGCGTGATAAAAATGCAAATCGGAGGTAAAAAATATCATCATTTTTCCTTTAAGCTTTAATCGCTACATCAAATTTGAGCTTTACGTAAATTTACGCGGCGTCAAATATTCGCACGGTAATCGTTAAACTTTTTCTAAAAATTCTTTTATAAAGCCTAGCTTGCCCTGCTCGTCAAGGAATTTGAATTCTCGCTCGTTTGCTTTGATGTGATCGATCAAGGGGTGAAATTCCTCATCAAGCTTGGTTTTATCCAGTTTGCCGGAAAGCGCTTCGTTTTTACTGCGAGCGAAAAATTTATTCACGAGATAATAAGGCGTTTTCATCTTAAAGCAAAAATCGTTTTGGCTTGGGATATACACCATAAAGCCCTCGAATTTCGCCTCTTTGACTATATTTTTTAGCTCCGAAAAGCTCGTTTTTAGATACTGCTCGCCCTCCTTATAAAAAGGTCTTTTTAGCACTCCGGCAGTGCTTGCGGCGATCTTATCTAGCTCAAATTCGCTCTCTTGCGCGCCGGTTTTAGCGTCGATAAGTCCGATAAAAGTCTCGCCAAGCTCCTCTTCTACGATGTGCGGATCGCTCTCGTCGGTGATCTCAAATAAAAAAGTTTTATTTGGATAGCGTTTGAAAATCTCTTCAAATTTACAGCAGTGCTCGCGCGTCATCTGCGCAAATCTACTATCGGTCGATCCCGTCGTGGAGTAGATGACGCGGCGGTTAAAGCTCGCGCCGCTTTCGCCAATATCTACGTAGGTGCAACACCCCAAAAAGCCGTTTACCTTTCGCACGGCAAGCACGGGCGTATCGTCTGTGATATCGATAGGATAAAGGCTTTTGCGCGAGGTAAATTCCGAGTAGTTATAGACCTTTTTAAATGGACGCACGATGATATTTAGATCATCGTCCATTATGAGCCCGCGCATCTCAAGCAACGCCTTATCCCAATCGGCTTTGAAAAAGACGCGTTTTGAGTATTTATAGGTGCGAAGCTCGGGATAAAGCTCGCTTTGACGCGCGCTCCAGAGCCTTTTATCCTGCGTGGCGGCGATATATTTTTTCGTTACGTAGGTATTTTGCACCGTATCAAAGGGCAGATCGCGCCTGTTTAGAGCCGCCGCGTCTTTGATCTTTTGCGCTACGCTTTCGCTCATAGGATTGACGGGCGGGATCAAAATTTCGCCCTCTATTTTGTTGTTTGCGACCTTGATAAACATCGCTATCACCGTATCTTCATCGACGCCGTGCTCGGAGGCGAAGAAATTTTGCATTCTAAAGCACTCGAAAATAAATCCATTTTGGGCGGCTTGCTCTTTTAGGCTTAGCAGCTCTTTGGTGCGCGCGCTCACGTTGCTAAGCACTATAAGAACGTCTTTATCTTTGTTTTCCAGGACAAATTTATACGCCTGCTTTATCTCGCGGGCGACTTTGCGCTTTGCATCCTCCAAAAGCTTCGGCGACCAAGTATAAACCCCCATCTCATCGGTTAGAAACATATCGTTTTCCAGATGATAAATTTGCGCCTGCGGGTATTCGTTTTTAAATTCTTTAATTTTCTCTTTTGCGAAAGTCGTTTTACCCGAGCCCGCGTGTCCGCGAACGACTATAAATTTTCTCATTTTACCGCCTTGATTTTATGTGGCGATATTCTACCTGAAATTTGCATATTTTGCTATCATGTGCAAAAATTTAAGGCAAAAGTTAAATACGAATGAAAGTAAATTAAAACAACCGAAGTTTTATTGCCTGCGATAAAATTTAGTATGTAAATTTTCAAATTTAACTCGTATTGTAAAAATTAAATTTACGTTATTTTTTTAGCAAAATAGGCCTATTGGGGGTTATGTGGCATAAAGGCGAGAAATTTTAGCGACTGAATGCAGCTTGTTGGTTCAAAAGAAGCAAAGCGCTCGCCAAAACCGTCGCAAATTTGCCTCAATCTTCTATCTCAAAGTAGTAAGAAATAGGCAAAATTCGACCCTTTTTATCGATAAACACGCTTTTGTAGTCTACACTAGCGGCCGTCGCGTTGCCCTCAAAAACAAATATGCTATCGAATTTTGGTTCTATGGCGACCTTGCCGTCTATGTCTAGGCAACCGCTTTTTCTATTTACCTTGAAATTTAACATTCCGCCGTAAAACTCATCAAATATATAGTCGAATTTTTGTAGCTCAAGGATAAATTTATCGCTTTTATCTATGATACCCCACAGCTCGCCGATCCTCACTACGGCACGTTCTTCTTTAAATTTATTTACTTCGTCAAAACGCGGTTCTATCGCGAAATTTCCGCTTTTGTCTATGAAGCCCCATTTGCCGCCCGATTTTACGGCCGCTAGTCCTTCGCTAAAGAGCGACGCTAATTCAAATTTAGGCTCTATAACGACGCTTGCGTCCTTGTCCACAAAGCCATAAAGTCCGTTAAATTTTACGGATGCTAAGCCTTCTGTAAACTTTAATGGGTAGTTGAAATTTAGCTTTGAAACGGTAGCGCCGCTTTTGTCTATCACGCTCCATTTATCGCCGATGCGCACCGAGGCTAGTCCATCGGAAAACGACCTTACCTCGTCATAGCGCGGAGGAATGATTGTTTTGCCGTTTTTATCCACGTAGCCGTATTTCATCCTGCCGTATTTCATCTCACCCACGACTATCGCGCCATCTCTGAAGGCTATACCCATATCGTCAAATTTGGGTTCTACTACGACCTTACCTGTTTTATCTATGAGGCCGAATTTGCCGCTTTTGGCGATGCCTGCTAACCCCTCGGTAAAGCTAGTTTTAAAGCCCGTACCGGGCGCCAAACGTAAGGCAAGTCTGCCGCTTTCGTCCATAAAAAAGGTCTGTTCGCCTATAAAAACCACGCAAAGACCGTCAGAAAAGGTTCCTGTGACCATAAAATTTTTACCTACGGCTTTTATGTTGCCGTCTTTATCTACGGCGTTACCGTCCGCAAAAACCAGCCCGTAGTCCGCTAGCTCGCCCTGCCCAATTATTTTAGCTTCAAGACCTAGCAAGCCTAAAAGTAGCATCGCTAAAATTTTTTTCATTTTTGTCCTTTTGTAAATTTGAGGCTAATTTATCCCGCCCAGCAGCTCTTGCGTCTGCTCGAAGCTAAAGCCCTCTTCGGCGTCTTGTTTTAGGAAGTTATCTATAAATTCTTTTTTCGAGATAGCAAGGTCTAGCTCCTTGTCGCTGCATCTTTGATATGAGCCGATGCGGCCGGTCATTTTATTTGTCATGCCGCCGGTGCTGGTCGCCGCGGCTAGGTTACCATTTTTATCCATCGCGACCGCGCCCGCTTTTTTAGTCGAGCCGTCCATAATCGAGGCGTCGAGCTCGTTAAATCCGTCGGCGGTAAATACCGCGCCCTTGCCCGCGTTGAAATTCGGATCGTCCTCAAGCACCATTATCGCCGCCGTTACGGCATCCATCGCGCTGCCGCCTTTCTCAAGCACGGCTTGACCCGCCAAAAGCGCCTTTTTCATCGGCTCCTCGCGGATTTTAAATTCCTCTTTGGTTAGATCAAGTCCGCTGGTGCCGCCGTGAATGACGATAACTGGGGAAAATTTCTCCTGCGCATTCGCAGCCGTTAGCCCGAGCAGGGTCAAACTCGCCGCCATAAAAACGGCCTTTGAGAGTGAAAAGTGCTTCATATCTCGCCCTTTCGAAAAAATTGCAGAATTTCTAAGGAATGATATAACTTTGCGCTTTTCGTTTCGCTTAATCAAATGCGAATTTGGCTGGATCTAAATCTAATGCTTTGAGCTTAGGATTAAGCTTTCGCCGTCAAATTTAACGCGACTCAATTTGTAGCACAATCTGATGGATCGATTTAAATTTTATAAATTTGAGTTTGAGCGTTGGCAAAATTTAATTACTGTAGCTTGATAAATTTCAACCGTGCGTCATAAAATTTTAGCGCGCGGCCGTATTTTAAACGATGGTATGCGAGCGAGTTCAAGCGCAAAGCGCATAAATGCTAGCAAGGCGGGCTCTCGATCAAAGAGTTTGAAAAAAGCTTTAAATCAAAACGCCTCAAGCTCGCCGTGCGCAATCATTTAGTGTTGCGTCGGAACCGACGCCAGTATGTTTTGACGGCTCAATCGCAGCTTTTTTCTCCGCGGCAAAGGCGCGCCAGGTCGTATTTTAGCAGCACCAAGCCAAGGCCTAGCAAGAAAAGGTCTTTAAAAATAAAGCCGTCGATCTTGCCCAGCTGCGGCAGTAGGCTGAGCGTAGTCAGCGCCATGACGATCACGATGAGATCGCCCACGATGCCCGCCTTCGGCTTGAAAAAGCCCGCGATGAGCGAGAGATAACCCACGGTCTCCACCACGCCCAAAAAATAGCTCGCGCCGGCGTCCCCGAGCGCTGACGGTAAAAACGAAAGCCACGTCTGCGAAAAGAGCGGCTTTAAAGCCTCCACCTCGAACTCAAACCACTTGTAGTTACCCATCACGGCAAGCACGATGATAACGGAAAGTCTAGCGAATATAATATCCGCGTCGCCTGCGACAAATTTTTTTACGATCTCCCTCATACGGCTCCTTTGTAAATTGTGTAGCGGTATGATAGCGAGCTTGCGTGTAGGCTACGTGAAGGGGCGAAATTTCAAATCTACGGCTCCGCAAAATTTGAAATTCCATGCCGCGCGCCGTAAAATTTTAGCGTGCGCATCGTATGATTTAATGTGCACGCCGTAAAATTTTAGCGTGCATACAAAATTTTAAAATTCGCGCCCAAATTTAAGCTATAATCGCTTCAAATTTTAAGGAGCCGCAAATGCTAAAATCATATCCTCTTGCGATGCAAGGCGTGGAGTTTCGCGGACACGGCGTGACGGGCATTTATGAGATGGGCGAGCGGATTGCCTTCGTCCACTTTGCCTTTGCGGCCCCTAGCGAGCAAAATACCGCCGCGAAGCTAACGCCCAGCTACGTGCTGCTAGATACATTTTCGCGCGATTTTAGCGAACATAAAAGATCGGTGCTTGCCTACGAGCAGCGCGAAATTTTCTCTGCCGCCTCCGCGCTTTGTTACCCGCAGGACGGCCACTTCGTGCTAAATACGAGATACTACGAGGGCTTCGTCGATTCGCCCGCAAAGCTCATCAAAATACAAGACGGCGAAATGAGCGAACTTGGCGACGCTCCTGCGCCCGTGAAGCAGATCTACAACGATGCGCGAACCTACGAATTTGAGGGCTTTGCCGTGCGGATGAGTTCGCCCTTTATGATGGAGTGCATAGCTTCGCAGGACGAGTCAAATTTAAACGATGCGGCGGCTGATTTAGGCGGCACGCCAAATTCTAGCGGCACAATGGGCGAGAATTTAAAAAATTCCTCCGAAAATGTCGGCGCGGCGGCTGTTTGTAAAGCGAGCAAAAGCGATCCACGCAATGAAACGAGCGAGGCGAAAGATAAAATTTCAAACGGCGGCAAGCAAACGCGCAAAAAAGCGGTCGCAAAAGGCAAAACGCTTTGGCGGCTGAAGCTCGGCGCGTATCTATATACGCCTGTCTGCCTGCGCGGCGCAGCGGCGTCGCATTTTGATGCGCAAGGTAAGCGGCGGGGTCTCGAGACGCTGTATTTCGGCACCGCGGGCAAGGGCGGGCATCTATATGCCGTAGACGCGGCAAGCGGCGAGGTGATCTTTAAGCTTGACACCGGCGGCACCGAGCATTTCGCGTGGTGCGAGGATAAAATTTTACTCGCAAATCGCCGCGGCAAGCCCGTTTTGATTAGCGCGGACGACGGCTCGATCTTAAAAGAGGTGGAATTCGGCAAGTTTCAATTCGGCTCGGATCAGATCATGCTCGCTAGCGGCGGGCGCCTCTACGCCGTGGCAAACGACGGAGCCGCGATGCATGCGGTCTGCGCGGATATTTAAATTGGACAGATTAAAATTCGGCTTATAGTTGTAGATTAAATTTAAACGCAAGGCTTGAAGCGTCGAACGCTTTGGATATGAAATTTACCTATTTAAGTCTCATGTCCGCTAGCCGCAGCACCCTTGCGAGCCGCATCCCATCTCTCGCCCATTCGGAAAATGCCAAAAACCGCGAATTCTTTGGTATAAAGCACGCCGTAGCTCACTTACTAAGTAAAATTTACTCGCTTTGCGTGCCGTTTCGAACTGAAATCCAAATCCCGTGCCTTAAAATTTAAAGCGGTCGCGGCAAATTTCAAGGCACGAAGTGGTGCGAGCTGCCGCGAAATTCCATAGAGCTTTGCGGCGTGCGCGGGCAAACCTCGGCGATGATATTGATCGAAACGCCCGCCTTAGCGGCAATCGCGTAGATTTTAGGCAAAAACTTCGGCACGAAGCTAAACAAAATCTCGTACTCCTCGCCGCTTTGCAGCGCAGCCTCGCTAGGGCGGGCGATCCAGCGCGCACCCACGCCGCTAGCCTCCAGCAGGCGGGGCAGATCCTGCGCGAGCCCATCGCTAATGTCCATCGCCGCGCTGATGAACTTCGCCGCCTTGTAAAAAAACTTATCATGCAAAACGGGTCTGACGAAGCGCGAATTCTTTGAAATTTTTGCGCGCAGATCCTCGCGTAAGCGATATGAGCCACTACCCGGCACAGGATTTTCGCATGCGGAGCTTTGCGATGTAGAATTTTCGCATGCGAGGCTTTGCGCCGTAGGACTCTTGCGATCCTCTCCGCTATGCGACACGGAATTTTGCGCCGAAATTTCGGCATCCAAGCTCTGCGGCTTGACGTACGCAGGAAAAATTTTATCGTCCAGACTTTGCGGCTCAAGATCTAAAATTTGTATTGCCGAAGTTTCGGTGTCCAGGCTCTGCAGCTCGGCGCGCGCAGGTGAAATTTTATCGCCCGAGCTTTGCACCTCATCGCTTGGGTCTTGCGCCGACGAAATTTTATCGTTTCGGTTTTGCGTCTGCGAGCTAGTGGGCGAAATTTCATCTCTTAAAAGCACCGCCAGATCGCGCCCGACGCTGCCTAGCTCACCCGTATACGCGATGAGATCGCCCGCGCGCGCGCCGCTGCGAAACACGGGGCGCTTACACTTGCCGATCAGGCTCACGCTAAGTGCGATGCGATCCGAGCCGATCGTGTCACCGCCGATGATCCGTATGCCCCACTCGCGCGCCGTTTCGCTCACGCCCGCGCACAGCTCGTCGATCTCGCGCGTGCCGATCTCGCGCGGCAGCGCAAGCCCCAGCAGGGCGTATTTGGCGCGCGCATTCGTCGCGATCATATCCGAGATGTTTACGAGCATCGCCTTTGCGCCGATCTCGCGCAGGCTCAGCCAGCCACGGCGGAAGTGCACGCCCTCGACGAAAAGATCCTTGCAATACGCTCGCTCGCCGATTACGGCGCAATCATCGCCGTTAAACTTCGATCTAAATTTCTCAAAAATATACCGCTCTTTATCCATGCGCCCTCAGTTAAATTTAGCGTTACGCCGCAGCCTCGCGAAAGCTAAGAAGCCCGAATTTGCGGGCCTTTATTTAAATTTCGTCGCGCACGCGCAGCAGGAGTTCTACGCTCCGCTTTGTAAGATTATAGCGTAAATTTAGATTTTCGCCGCGCGAGTTTGGCTGCGGTTCGGTGCGACTCGATAGCAAAATTAGAAATCGCGTGAGTTTTGAGGCTTTAACGCGGCTCGGTACGGACGAGGTCTGCGATAAAACGGTGCCCACCGCACAAGCAGTCCCCAAAGCCTAGCTCTAGCTCGCGCGGCACCGAACCGCGTTCATAGCACGCTCAAAAGCGCCAGCAAAGCTTCATACGCTAGCAAAATTGCGGCTTTTAATGGCCGCAATGTAAAGACGATGCGCTGCGAAAACAAATCGCCGCGCAGGCACGCATGCTGCTTCAAATCTACGGCGCGGGTATAAATTTTGCTTTCAAAATCGGGCTTTAAAAGCGCGAGCTCCGCCGTGCGGTCTTAACCCGCCGCAAGCCCGCACCGCCTTCAAACGGCATAAAATTCTGCCGCGCCTCAAGCGCTCAAACCGCACAACGCCCCAAGCCGAATTTCGTCGCAGCGCAGCGGCAAAATTTCACGAAACGCCGCCGCCCGGTAACCCGCTAGCTTTTCTTTAGCTCCGCAAGCTCGCGCAGAACCGCCTCCTTGCTCTTGCGATCTTTTAGCGCATCGTAGCACTGCGCGAGCAGCTCTAGCGCGTGGGTCAGAGCCTGCTTATAGGCCGGCAGCCGCTGATATGCCAAAAGCGCCGCCGCGTCGTCTCTCATCGCCGCAAAATGCTTCAGCGCCGCGGACGGATCGCCGCGTATCATCGCGATCTCGCCTAAAATCTCGTGCCCGTCGTAACCCGAGTGCTCGTATGCGGTGTCGCGCATGCCCTCGTAGAGCTTTACCGATCTGTCCGCATAATCCTGCGCCGCGGCTAGATTTTTCTGCGCATAGCTCATAGAAATTTTACTCGCGCCCGCCTCTTTGTAAATCGCCAAAAATTGTCGCGCGATCTGTAGATAAAGCCTGCCCGTATCGGGCTCCGTCGCATCCGAAAGCTCCGCTGCGACAAGCAGATGCTCTAGCGCGGCGGCACACTCGCCCAGCCCCGCATGCAGCTGCGCGTAATCCCGCGCGAGCGAAGCCCTACGCGCGCGCTCGTCCGATCCGTCCTCTATAAACGGGCGCAGATGCAAGCAGTGCGCCTCCCATGCGGCCAAATCTCGCAGTGCGCGACGCTTGGGCTCAGGAGCGGGCTCATTCAAAGCGGAGCTAGCCTTAGCGCGCAGATACTCGCACGCGCCGCCAGCTCTTCCTTCGGCCTCATAAGGATCGGGCACGAGCGCTTGCAATCGGGCGAAAATTTCCTCCGCGCGCACGGGATCGCTCTGCAAAAACATAGTCCAAACAAACAGCGCCCGCCCATATTCGCGCACAGCGCCCTTACGATCGCCGCGAGCCTCGTAGATGCGCCCGAATGTATAAGCGCTCTCGTAATTTACGGCATCGGCATATATCTCCGCTACCCCGTTTCGCATGGAGTTTGCGTCCGTCGCCAGCGAGACGGCGGCGTCGGTATCGCCGCGCTGCAGCGCGATGCGCGCACGAATAAATCTGCTAAAAATCCGCCCTACTTCGATGCGCTTTAGCTCGCTAAGCTCCTGTGCCCGCACGGCGAGCTCTTCGGCGCGAGAGATCTCTTTAGCAAGCAGCGCCCGATCGGCATTTTCTAGCAATCTCCAAATTTCGCGCATAGAAGACGCGGTGGAATTTTTAACGGCAGCATTCGCGGAGGCTATGTTTTTTGGCATGGAAACCTCTGACGGGGCGGAATTTTTGACGGCATTACCTGCACCGGTAGAATTGTCGGCATCCTTTACGACGGCGCCGTTTGCGGCATGGGCGTTTTCGGCAGGCGGCGGGACCTGCGTGCAGGCGGCAAGGAGCAGGCCGAGCGCGATGTAAGGTAAAATTTTCATAGGTGACCTTCGGAATTTTAGCTCAATTATAGCAAAACAAAGTTTAAATTCCGCGGCGGAGCTTGCGTCTGCGCAGAGCGGCGAGCTAGCCTAGATAAAATTTTAAAATTCTACCGAGCGACGTTCGTAAGCTGCGCAAGTTTGGGCGCGGACTTGCGTACGGCTCGATAGCAAAATCGGCAATCGCATGAGCTTTGAGACTTTGATGCGGCTCGGTATGACTACTTGATGCGGACGGAGGCCTGCGATAAAACAGCGCCTGAGGCTATTTCTTGCTTGCGCCCGCCTACGCTCACTCGCGCAGATGACGGCTCTTTAAAACGGCGAGCTTGAAATTTTAAAATTTAGCCGTAGCCGCCGGCAAGATTAAATTTAAACGCTGCGTAAGCGTAGCAAGTCAAGTAATGTTTTTGTCGAGCCGCCCGCGACAAAAGTCATATCGGACGTTTGAACGCACGCGGCTGCAAAAGCTGCAATGAAATTTGGAAAAATTCCGAAGAATTAGAAAAAATTGAAGCTACTTAACGCTCGCCGTTAAGACTTCCGCTCCCTTTCTCTCTTTAAATTCCGCTTCAGAAAGACCATTATTAGCGCATTTGCGCTACTACTTTCAAAGATTGATTGTTATTTTTTAAGATCCTCGCTAATTCGCTCAGGGTGCTTTATATAAAAATCCACTTCAGACCAATGTCTATTGGGATCTCCGTTAAGGTGCTTTAAATAATCTCTTGCTTTGTTTGCATTATTACACTCTTTGTCGTTGATCACATCCTTTGGCTGCATTTTCTCGCAAAGCTCTAGTTTTGCTTTTGCTTCTAGCGGCGCGAGCAGATAATCCGCAACCGTTTTTTTAGGCTCGTCTTCCTTGCACCCGGTAAGACCTAAGCCTACGATAGCCGTAAAGCTCAACAAAAAAATTCGTCTCATTTTTTCTCCTTTTAAATGGTGCCTAATTGTATATTTATTAAACTTAATTTTCGTTTTTTATATTGTCTTTTAAAGCAGAATAAAATTTCGGGCGGCGCAAACCGCCCGAAACGTAGCCCGAAATACCGCGCTAAGCCTTACTGCTCGTAAAAGCCGCTCGGTTTGGAGATCGTGTCGATGTAGATGTTTTTGGTCTGGGTGTAGTGCTCCAGGATCATCTTGTGCGTCTCGCGACCGATGCCCGATTCTTTGTAGCCGCCAAACGGCGCGCCCGCGTGGATCTGGTTGTAGGTATTGACCCACACGCGACCCGTCTCAAGCAGGCGTGCGACCGTGAGCGCTTTTGCGATGTCGCGCGTAAATACGGCGCCGCCTAGTCCGTAGAGGCTGTCGTTTGCCATGCGGACGAGCTCGTCTTGATCTTTAAATTTAATCACGACGCCCACAGGACCGAAGATCTCCTCCTGCGCCACGCGCATGTCGTTGCGCACGTCCACGAGTAGCGTAGGCTCGACAAAAGCCTCTCCCGCGCTATGTCGCTTGCCGCCCACGGCGATCTTAGCGCCCTCTTCTACGCCGATTTTTACGTACTCTAAAATTTTATCGGCTTGCTTTTTGTTGATCTGGCATCCCATCTGGGTGTTCGGATCGAGCGGATCGCCCACCTTGATGCGCTTAAATTTCTCCACTAGCGCCGGTACGAATTTATCGTAGATGCCCTCCTGCACAAAAATTCTACTTCCCGCGCAGCAGACTTGACCTTGGTTGAAAAGGATCCCCAGCTGCACGCCGTCGATCGCAACGTCGAAGTCGCAATCGTCAAAGATGATATTTGCGCTCTTGCCGCCGAGCTCAAGCGTAGCGGGGATGATTTTTTGCGCTGCGGCTAGCGCTATGCCTCTTCCAACCTCGGTAGAGCCCGTGAACGCGAGCTTATCTAGCCCTTTGTGAGTGCGGACGAACTCGCCTGCCTTGCTTCCCTTACCGGTTACGACGTTGATGACGCCCTTTGGAAGCAGCGGCGCGATTAGGCGGATAAACTCCAAAATGCTAAGGCTGGTCTCGGAGCTTGGCTTAAACACGCACGTATCGCCCGCGGCAAGTAACGGAGCGAGCTTCCACGCGCCCATCAAAAACGGGAAATTCCACGGTACGATCTGTCCTACTACGCCGATCGGCTCGCGCAAGACGACGGATAGATAGCGCTCTTTTAGCATATTGGCGCTGCCCTCCTCGCCCAAGATCACGCCCGCAAAATAGCGGAAATGCTCGATCGACCACGCTACGTCGACCGCGCGCGTCTCGCGGATCGGCTTGCCGTTGTCGATAGTCTCTACGGTCGCGATGAACTCGGCGTTTTGCTCTAGGACGTCGGCGATCTTATTTAGCAGCGCGCTGCGCTCATAAACGCTAGTGCGGCGGAAGCTCTCAAACGCCTTGCGGGCCGCGGCGACCGCTCTATCGACGTCCGCCTTGCTAGCATCTGCGATCTTTGAAATTTTCTCGCCGGTAGCGGGATTAAAAACGTCTAGGCTCGCGCCGCCTTCGGCACCCACAAACTCGCCGTCGATGAAAAGCTTATAGCTTGGTTGGATTGTAGCCATGCTTACTCCTTACGTGAAATATGACATTCGCTATTATATATCCGCGGCGGTTAATGCGGCATAAATTTCGGAGCGAAAATCGGTTAAAATTTCGCGGTGTGCAAATTTGAGAAGCAATGCGACGCGCGCGAAATTTTAAAATTTGATCTGCGTGCGCGACAGCGGAGCTTTGAAGCGGCTTTGAAGCGGTGTGAAATTTAACCGAGAGCGAGCGGCGAAATTTCAAAAGGTAACGTTTACGAAACGAGAGCAGAAATTCGGCTGCGATAAAATTTCAGAATTTGGCTTTGCTAAATTCTGAAATTCGGTTGCGTTAAAATTTTAAAATTTGGCTCCGTCGGAATTTTGAACTCGGCTTCGTTAAAATTTTGAAATTTTGCGAAGTAAAATTTCTAAAAGATTTTGCGGAATAAATTTCTAAAACTATCTTTAGCGGAGCGAGCGGTTTAAATTTACGACGCGCGACGATCGAGTCCGCACCCGCAGCCCGAAAGGAAGCCTCCGATAAAATTTTAAAATTTTACGGGATTAAATTTCTAAAGCATTTTTTGAGATGGAATTTCTACAACTATCTTTCGCGCAAACTTTGCAAGCCCCTTAACGCTCGCCCGTAAAGCTCGCTTGGACACGGGCGACATCCGAGCAAGACGAAAGTGCGGCGCCGAAAGACGGCATTACAATTAACCTCAGGCGTTTCGTAAAAGCATATACAGGCGGCGTAACCCGCCCTACTCGCAGCCCTCGGGCGCAGCGAGCGTAACCGCTCTAGCGTGCAGCCTAAGCTCGTGTACACAGCTTTGGACGCAGAAGCACACCACTCTAGCGCAGTCGGACGCGGGAGCGCAATCGCTCGCACCGCAACCTAAACACAGTGATCCAACGCTCGCATCGCGACTCGCGACCCGTTCGAGCACAAGGGAGGACAACCGCTCTGCGTGTATCAGGCTTATTCAAGCCAAAAAATCAAACTATGCGCACAAAACTCATGTTATCGCAAGAAATGCGCGCTTTGAATTCGTTTGAGCGGGAGAGTGCAAACCGCTTAAAATTTTAAAATTTGGGCTCAAAAAAGGTTTCTTCGTGGATGTTGGCAAAGGCGGCTTGCAGGCTGATAAAAAACCTCGGATGGGTCTTTTCGTACTGCGCCAAAAGCTCCTTCGTAGCGGCACGCGCGGTAGGCTCCTTGCCACCGTATTGCTTCGCGGGGCAAACCTCCTCCTCGCGCATGATCGGAAGCTCGTTATCTCTAGCACAAGCGGCGATTTGGCGCTCGCGCGCAAGAATGAACGGACGGATGATCACAAGCCCGTTTTCGGCGACATAGCGCGGAGCGAGAGTTCGAAGCGCACCGTTGAAGGTGAAATTCATAAAAAAGCTCTCCGCGGCGTCGTCGAGGTGGTGGGCGATGGCGATCTTATTAAAGCCGTGTTCAAGCGCGTAGGAGTAGATGTATCCGCGCCTCATACGCGAGCAAAAGCTGCAAAACGTAGTGTTTGCGCGGATCTTTTCCTTGCCGAATTCAAAAATTTTAGTATCGATTATCTCGTAGGGGATCTCGTGCTCTTTAAAATGGGCGCTTATCTCGCGCAGGTCCTCGCCGATACCGTAGGTGACGGTAACGGCTCGAAACTCCCAATCTAGCGGGCTTACGCTTTGGAAGTGCTTCAGCACGTGCGCCAGGCTCATACTGTCTTTGCCGCCGCTAAGAGCTAGTAAAATTTTATCGCCGCGCTCGAACATCTTGTATTTGGCGTTGGTTTGTCCGACGCGGCGAAGTAGCTTTTTGGAGAGGTTTATCATAACCTCTCGATCATTTTTAGGACAAAATCTGCGCTCGTCTGCGCGCTTTTTACCATAAACTCGTCAAAGTCGAACTCGGCTTTGTGCCCCGCCTCGTCGCTTATCGCGCGCAGCACGCAAAACGGCACGCCCAGCGCGTCGCACACCTGCGCTACGCTCGCTCCCTCCATCTCGACCGCGCTCGCATCAAACGTCCGCTCGATCCAGCTTTTACGCTCCTCACCGCTTACGAACTGATCGCCGCTAGCTATGACGCCTGATTTTAGCGTGATGCCTAGCTGCTCGGCGACGCTTTGCGCGATGGAGTTTAGCTTCGTATCGGTTTGAACCGAAATTTTACTTCCCGGCACGAATCCGTACGGATGTCCAAACGCCGTGATATCTAGATCGTGCTGCACGAGCGAGGTGGCGTATAAAATTTCGCCGATCTTAATGCCGCGCTTCAAAGCTCCCGCGACGCCCGTAAAAATGAGCGCGCGCGCGCCGAATTTCTCGATCATAACCGTAGCGGTCAGGGCGGAATTTACCTTGCCGATCTTCGAATATGCGATCACGAGATCGTGACCGTTAAGCTTAGCGGCGTAGAATTTATTATTCGCATGCTCCACAGCCTCCACGCTCACGCCACGCTCGCGCAGCGCGAACAGCAGCGGCTCGATCTCTTCGGGCATCGCGCCTAAGATCGCAACTTTCATCCGTTCTCCTTTGCAAATTTCAAAAACTCATCTAAGCTCGCAAGATCCGTGATGCTGAAGGTCGGCTTCTGCGTGATCTTTTTGTTTATCCCTTTTAAAACCGCCGCGCCGAACTCGACAAAGCAGTCTGCCTCGCCCTCATAATTTTTGATGCTTTGCTTGTAAAGCACGGGGCTGATAAGCTGGGCTTTAAGCAGCTCCAGCGCTTCGGATTTTGTCATATATGTTCGCGCCGTGGCGTTAGCGACGACGGGAGCGAAGCTCTCTTTTAGCGCGGGGCGTAAAAATTCCAAAAGCTCGTCGCTGGCACTCCCTAGCATCGGGCAGTGGCTTGCGACGCTCATATTCAGCAGCATCGCGCGCTTTGCACCCGCAGCCTTAAACTCGCCCTCGAGTGCTGCGAGATCATCTTTTTTGCCCGCAACTACGATCTGCCCGTCGCAGTTATAATTCGCCGCCCAAACCTGCTTGCCTACACTCGCCGCATCCGCGCAAATTTTTTCAACCGCCTCGTCGGCAAGAGCCAAGATCACCATCATTCCGGCGCCTTTGCCCTCGCAGGCGTTCTGCATAAGCCTGCCGCGAATATTTACTAGCTTTAGCATCCGCTTTGGTTCTATGCCTCCCGCAGCGCTTAGCGCGCTAAACTCGCCCAGCGAATGCCCGAGCAAAAACTGCGGAGCGATATTAAGCTTTTCTTGATCCAGCCTTTCTTGCAGCGCCGCAAGCGCCATCATAGAATTTAGCGCGATAGCAGGCTGCGTAAATTCCGAAACGTCGAGCTTGTCGTTAGGCTCAAATAGTAAATTTTTAAAATCGATACCGGTAAAGTCTGAAGCCTCATCCAAAAGCGCGCACGCAGAAGCGGAGTTTTCGTAAAACTCCCTGCCCATGCCTACGCTTTGGCAGCCCTGTCCGGGGAAGATAAAAGCGAATTTCATAAAAAATCCTAATGCTCGTGGTGGTGCCCGCCGCAACACTCGTGATCTTTTCCGTGATCGTGACCTCCGCAGCATTCATGACCGTCTGCATGCCCATGACCTCCGCAACACTCGTGATCCTCCGCGTGATCGTGTCCGTGTCCGCCGCAACACTCGTGTCCCTCGTGATGATGGTTATGTCCGCAACCGCAGCTGTGCGCACCCTCCGGCTGCCCGGTAAGAATTTCGTCCGCCGTCGCTTCGCGGTTCTCGACGATTTTTACGTTAAATTCCAGCTCCTTGCCCGCGAATGGATGGTTAAAGTCGATGGTAACGTCCTGCTCGCCGATAGATTTGACGCTCACGCGGGTAGTCGCGCCGTCCTCCGCCTGACCGAAAAGCTCCATACCGACGACCAGATCGATGCCCGCAAACTGCTCTTTAGGCAGGATTTGCACGGCGTCTTCTCTATACTCGCCGACCCCGTCACTAGGGCTTATTAGAACCGTTTTGCTCTCGCCCGCTTGTAGATTTAAAATTTCATCTTCCAGCTTTTGGATGATTTGATCTTTGCCGCTAAGAAAGGCGATCGGGTCGGAGTTTAAATTTGACTCTAAAATTTCGCCGGTTTTGCCGTCTTTTAGCTCATAATGCATCTTTATAACTCGGTTGTTAGCCATAGTTTTCTCCTGTTTAGAATTTTATTTTGAGTTTGTATTTAAATTTAGATTATCTAGTGGGCGCGGCTTTGGCTTCTTTGGAGTCCGGATATGAAGCCTTTAGCGCTTTGTAGAATTTATCTGCGCTGTCTTTATCGCCGATCTTATCGAAGCTGATCGCGGTGTGATAGAGGAGCTTTGGGGTGTAGTCTTGGCTCTCGTTGTGCGAGATGCTCTTTTTGTAATAGTTTATCGCTTCTGCGTATGAGCCGGAAAAATATGAAATTTCGCCCAGCATATAGTTTGCCTTCGCTGGCTTGTAATTTTTGGATACTAGATGGGTGTAGCGCTCTTTTGCGCCGGAATAGTCTTTTTTAGCATATAAAGCATCGGCCTCTTTCAACACCGAAGCCTGATCTTTTGATTTAAAATCGGAATCTGTTTTTGTGCTAGCGGGAGCCGGAGCAGTGGCTGCGTCTAATTCAGCGTTTTTTTTTACGCTGCCGCCGCTACCTAATTTTTTATTGATCTCCGCGATTTGAGCTTTTATAGTAGCAATGTCTCGTTTCATCTGATCTAGCTCGCTGCTGCCTTGGCTTTTGCCGGTAGCGCGAATTTCTAGATCCGCTACCCTGTTTTCCAGGTTCGAAATTTTAGAATTTGTTCCTTCAAGGACACTTCGCAAACCTTCGACGCTCTCGCGTGTATTATCTACGCTAGTTTGCATCTCGCTTATACGCTTGCGATTGTCACGCAATACCTGCTCGTTTTCAGTTAGTCCGTAAGAGCTGCCTGAATCAATATTGCCAGCATCAAATGCAGAAGTTTCTGCATTTAAAAAAGTGGCAGCTCCCAAAAGAGCTGCCACCGTGAAATTTTTAAATTTCAAATTAGAATCCAACTTTGAATTCGTCGCGTCTGTTTTGAGCGTCGCACTCTTTAGAATGCTCTGTGCAAGCCATATTGCTCTCGCCGTAGCTTACTACGGAAATTCTGCTCTCATTTACGCCTTGAGCAACCAATGCGTCTTTAGCTGCAGTAGCTCTCTTTAGACCAAGAGCATAGTTGTACTCATCAGAACCCCACTCATCGCAGTTACCCTCAACTTTAACAGTTAGAGACTCTGCGCCTGCTTGGTTGAATAGAGCTGCGTTATTATTGATTGTGCCTTGTTGATCGGCTCTAATATTAAATTTATCAAAGTCGAAATAAACAGTGCCAACTTCACTTTGGATCTGAGATGCCAAAGCAGCTAGTCTATCTGCATCACTTGTACTTGTAGTATCGGCCTCTGGGGTCTTTTTAGAACAACCGCTCAATAGTAGAGCAGCAACTGCTATCGAAGATAAAACTAAATGTTTCATTTTCTATCCTTTCAAAAAAAATTGAAGTCATTATATCACGAGATTTTTTAATATTTTACCAATCAACCGATTGAATTTTACCCACTCTTAACGGAAATTGGAAACTTTTATTCTCATTAACTCTGATAATACCTACCGAGCTTCCGCTGCCGTCTTGCTTGATAAACATAATGCTGCCGCCATCGCTAGAAAATCTAGGAAACATATTTTTGCCGCTAGCCGTTAACTGGCGAATCATATCGGTTTGAGTTGAGATTAAATATATATTAAATCCGCCCCCGCCGTCGCGACTAGAGTAAGTAACATAATTACCATTTGTGCTGATGGAGTTATTATTTTTGCCGTGATAGACGAGCTGCTGAACGTTGCCGCCGTTTATGCTAGTGGCAAATACGTTCGGATAACCTAAACGATCGCTCACAAAAGCCACGCGCGAATCGCCGTCGATAAAATTTCCATTTACATCAATGCCAGCGTAATCTGTAATTTGCTTAGCGCTGCCCGAGGCTATATCATATAAATAAATATCGGGTTGATCTTTAGGCGCATTAGTGATTAAAAGCTTTCTGCCGTCGGCGCTTACATCTGAAGCTATTGTCATGCCGTGACCGGTAAAAATTTTACTCTTGCTACCGTTGGATAGATTAAATTTATAGATAGCAGGGGTATTTTTATTGACATAGTAGGTATAATAAAATTCGTTCTGCGCCGCGCTTGCCCATTTAGGGAAGATATTTAATCCGCCGCGAAGCACCACCTGCTGATAGGTAAGCGTATAATCAGCCACCATGATCTCGCTCTCACGCGTCGAAGTGTAGCGCGATAGCAAAATCATCTCCTTCATCCAATCGACGTTTGAGTACCCTAGCTGCTTGACGATCTCAGATACCGCCATATGGGCTAAAAACGGATATTTCTCGGCATTTGAAAGCGTAAAGCTCTTCTCGTACATCACCCTGCCGCTGTTCGCCTCGAGCACTTTGGCTTTTAGGCTCATCGGCGAGCTTTTATCACTTACCGCGTAGCGCACGATCAGAGCGGCACCGCTAGAGCCTAGATTATCGGAAGCGCCCGCATCATAGCTGCTTTGTAGATACTCGTCACTGACTTCAAAAGTCGCGCCGACCTTTAGATCGCCCACCATAAGTTTAAAGAATTTGTTGCCAAATTCTGAATTTGCAAGGTTCGATGCATCCTGAACAACGATTTTAGGGAGATTTACCCCTTCGTTTACGATAGACATAGTCGCATCTGCCGCGAAAATGCTACTACAAAATGCAAGAATCAAAAGTAGTTTCTTCATCTTTTCTCCTTAATTTGATCTGATTTAACATTATATTTTAAAAAAATCGCAAATTTACGAGGCTTATTGTCTGGCGCTTTTACAAAGCGTTGTTCCGAAAGCCTCACCAAAAAGTTCTTAAGTTTTTTGCGGAATATTTCATCCCCCTCCAAATAATCTGTGCTATAATCAATAACTTTCCCATCAGCACTTAAGCTTACGTTGAGTAGCACGCTGCCTTCAGCAGGAGTCATTTTTTGCGCCCACCACAAATAACCCAGCTGCTTTTTAACATCATTATAATAAATTTTAATTTTATAGGAATTTTGAATTTCGGTGTTTAAATTTGAAGAGGTAGAATTTTTAGCAGAATCCACATCTTCTGCAAAAAGCATACAGCAAAAGGCAAAAATACAAAAAAGTCTCTTCACTTTTTTCCCTTACAAATTCTAATTTGTCTTCATTACGTCGGACATCCTAGTATCAATCTCGTGCGACGCTCCGTCGGGAGATTTCGGGAAACTCTGAGTCGATAGATTATCCAAAAAATCTCGCAACTTCTGGTTAAATTCCGTCTCTCGCCCCAGCTCTATAATAGTATAATCCGCTACTCGCCCATCTGCGCTAAAGACTATCTTAATCCTTGCGTCGTCCTTCGCGGTTGCCACATATCTGCTCCATAGAACTTGAAGCTTCTTCTCGATAGCGCCGTAATAAGCGTTATACTCGCCCGTCCTTTGCGTCCTGCCGCCAAGCTTATCGGATTTGACCACAGCATTTTTAGATGCCGCTTTATCCTTAGCACTAGAGGTGGCGGTTTCTTTATCGGACTTTTTGTTACTCTGAACGGCGTCGCTAGCTTTAGCGCTCTCCTCAAGCTTCTTATTGTCCTTAGTCGTATCCGAAAAAAGATCGCTCAAGCTCGGTTTTTCCTCTTTTTTCGGCTCCGGCTTAGCTTCCTCTTTTTTCTCTACTACTTTTTCGGAAGGTTTATCTTCCAACTTAGGCTCAGGCTTGGGCTCCTCTTTTTTGGGCTCAGCTTTAGACTCGTCCTTTTTAGGTTCCGGCTTCGGCTCTTCCTTCGGCTTTTCGGGCTCTTTCGGCTTTGCCTGCACCGGAGAAGGCGGGACTACTTGCGCCGTAGTCTTAATTTTATCCTCCGGCACATCCTTCACATTCTTATTTTCAAACTCGCCTTGCTTTGTTTCTTTAGCGATTTCAGGCGCGGACGGAAGTTTATCATCTATTTCGAAATCAAAAGTAACATCCATATAATCGTTGGGATTGTCAGTATATTTTTTAAATTTTTCCTGTGGCTTTGAAATTTGATATAAAAGAACAAAAATCACCAGCAGATAGGCAAAAAGGGCGATTAAAAACGATTTAAAATTATCGTATTTAACCTCCGTAAAATTTGAATAATTAGCCATTTGTTTGAAGCGCGACTTTTGTAAAACCCGCTTGCTTTAGGCTCTTTAAAACAAACATTACATCGTCGTAAACGAGTCTTTTATCGGCTTGGATATAGACGGGTTTTTCCAAGCTATACTTGCCGGTGCCTTTAAGCAGCACGAGATTATCCGGGAATTCAGCTAGGCTCATCGAGCTTTTGTCGATATAAACCTTGCGATCTTCGCCGATACGCACAAGCAAGAATTCTGCGGTATTTTCCGAAACCTGTACTTTTGAGCCACTAGGCAGTTCGATCTTCTCATCGTAGATAATCGCCGTTTGCGCGACCATTAAAATCGCTAGCAAAACAAGCATAATATCGACGAGCGGAGTGATATTTAACTCTGGATTTTCGTCGAAATTATACATTAAATAGCTTTTCCAGTGTTTGCTTTAAATAGCAAAATATCTGCTGTACGATTTATAATGCTCATAACTTCGTATGCTTTGCGTTTTATAAGTAAGCTAAAGGTGTATGCGGGGATCGCTACAAAAATTCCACATCCTGTGGCAACCAGCGCCTCGCTGATCGCAGGAGCAATGGTGTCGATGCCGGAATTTCCGCCGCCAAGCTTGGAAAATGTGTGAAGTATGCTAACAACCGTACCGAATAGCCCAATAAACGGCGAAGTAGAGGCGACGATAGATAGCCAAGTAAGTCCGCTAGTGGAGTCGCGTTCGGCTTTGCCTTTATAAATTTCCAAGGCTTCTTTTGAAATTTTATCGGTATTTACTTTTTGAAAAATAGAGCCCGAAAGCGAAATCCTACCGCCCATCAGCAAGGATTCGAGTGCCTTTGCTTCGCGGTGTTGCCACGCACTAAGCCCTACAAATCTGGAGATCAAAATCGTAAAAGTGACGATAAAATAAATGGATAACCAAGAAAGCACGAATATCGTAATAAACGTGCTTCTCGTAAAATAACTTAAAATTAGATCTAGCATAATTTAACTTTGCCTTGCGAATTCGTCGACTCTAGCCATGATTGCTGCGGAATTTGCCGCATCGGAGCTAATAGACGCAAGCATATCTTTGGCGCGTTGCAAAGACTTCGCTACGGCGCTTTCGCTATTGCCTCCGATAGCCACGGCTTGAGTGGCTAGGATAGTAGTTTTTTCTTCGGTAACTTCCAAAAATCCGTCATTTACCAAAACAAGCTGCTTTTTGCCGTCTTTATCCACGATCTCGACGACGCCACCTTCACTTTTGTCTTTAAGTCCCGTTAGCAAGCTCGCATGCCCCGGCAAAATACCCATTTCGCCAGTAATGCCGGGGAGTTGGACGGATTTGACTTCGCCCGAAAAGACCATCCCTTCGGGCGTAACGATATCTAAAAGCAAAAATTCTTTCATCTTAAAATTCCTATGCTTTCATCTTTTCAGCTTTTGCCACTACCTCGTCGATATTTCCCACCATATAAAAGGCATTCTCCGGCAGATCGTCGTATTTGCCCTCTAAAATTCCCTTAAAGCCGGCGATAGTTTCCTCTAGCGAAATATATTTGCCCGGACTTCCGGTAAATACCTCGGCTACGAAAAACGGCTGAGATAGATAGCGCTCGATCTTTCTAGCGCGCTCGACTACGAGCTTGTCCTCTTCGCTAAGCTCATCCATACCCAAAATCGCGATGATATCTTGCAAGTCTTTATATTTTTGAAGTACCGCTTGAACGCCGCGAGCGACCTTGTAATGCTCCTCACCGATGATTTGCGGATCAAGCATTCTTGAGGTCGAATCAAGTGGGTCAACGGCAGGATAAATTCCTTTTTCGGCAATCGCTCTGTTTAAAACGGTCGTCGCATCAAGGTGCGCAAAAACGGTCGCAGGCGCAGGGTCGGTAAGGTCGTCCGCGGGCACGTAAACGGCCTGAACGGAGGTGATGGAGCCCTTTTTAGTAGAAGTAATTCGCTCTTGCAGTTTACCCATTTCGCTAGCAAGTGTAGGCTGATAGCCGACCGCAGATGGAATTCTTCCTAAAAGCGCGGACATCTCCGAACCCGACTGCGAGAAGCGGAAGATATTGTCAATAAACATCAAAACGTCAAGCCCAAGCTCGTCGCGGAAATACTCGGCCATCGTAAGACCGGTTAGCGCGATACGGTTTCTCGCACCCGGCGGCTCATTCATCTGACCATAGGTCAAGGCGACTTTATCCAAAACGCCCGATTCTTTCATCTCGTTATAAAGGTCATTTCCCTCTCTCGTTCGCTCGCCGACGCCAGCAAATACGGAGTAACCGCTGTGTTTGAAAGCGACGTTGTGAATCAGCTCCATGATGATAACGGTCTTACCGACGCCAGCACCGCCGAATAGTCCTACCTTACCGCCCTTTGCGTAAGGGGCGAGCAGATCGACTACCTTAATGCCGGTTTCAAAAATTTCGCTCTTCGTGCTTTGATTTTCAAAGCTAGGCGGATCTCTGTGAATGGACCAGCGGGTTTCAAATTTCTCATCCTCGCCCTCGTCGATCAGATCGCCCGTGACGTTAAAAATTCTACCCAAGACCTTCTCGCCCACCGGCACCGTAATAGGCGCGCCCAAAGCGACGGCCTCAAGTCCTCGCCTCAGTCCGTCGCTCATATCCATAGCGATCGTGCGAACGCGATTGTCTCCAAGGTGCGCGGCTACTTCCAAAATAAGCCTTCTTTGGCTACCTTCTACTTCAAATTTTACCTCGACGGCTTCATTGATCTTCGGCAAGTAGTCCTTAAAATCGACGTCGACTACCGGACCCATTACCTGAGAGATTATTCCTTTCATCCGTTTTCCTTTCATTTCATTGATTCGACGCCGCTTATGATCTCGATAAGCTCGGTCGTGATAGAGCCTTGTCTGGCTTTGTTATATGCTAAATTTAACTGCGATACGCGTTCTTTGGCGTTATTTGTCGCATTCTCCATCGCATTCATTCTCGAGCAATGCTCCGCCGCCAAAGAGTCAATAAGCGCGTAATACATGCTGTAGCTAAGATAGCTCTGGATTAAATTTAGCATCAATGTTTCTTCATCCTCAGGACTTTCAACCTCTACTTCCAATGTAGATGTTTTTAAAGCATCCTCACTAATTGCAGGCTCACCGATCGGCACCAACGTATTTACCCGCATCTCTTGAGTAATCATATTCAAATAGCCATTGTGGACGAGTATGACTTCATCGGTTTTGCCTTCGTTAAAGTCCTTAACTGCGGCTTGGACGATTTCGTTAGCTTTCTCAGACGATGGAGATGAGCTGACGCCGATATATCGCTCCAAAAGCTCAACGCCTTGAAAATCAAAATACTCTATCCCCTTTTTGCCGACGGCGCGAAGACGAACCTTGATCTTTTTCGCTTTAAGCTCCTCGATCAAAGCTTTGATCTTTTTGATGGTGTTGATATTAAAACCGCCGCAAAGCCCTTTATCTGCGGTGATAAACAGCAAATCAACCACCTTTACCTCTCGAGTGGTATCAAAAATTCTAAGTTTTTCGTCGTTGCCTGAATTATTGCCTACGTAATTTTTAACGCGCGCAGAAATTTCACCCAAGACCTCGTTAATCTTCACCGCATAAGCACGCGAGCGCATCGCCGCCTCTTTAGTATTTTTAAGCTTGACGTTGGAGACCAGCTTCATAGCTTTGGTAGTCTTCTCCGTATTTCTGACGCTCTTGATCTGTAGCTTTATATCCTTTAAATTTGCCATAATTTAGCCTTTTTAAGCGGCGAAGGTCGCTTTAAAGTCATTTAGAGCCTTGATTAAATTTTCTTCCAAATCCTTCTCGATGGTCTTTTTACTTCTAATTTCTTCAAAAATTTCAGGATATTTTGCCTCGATATACGGATAGAGCTCAGCTTCGAATTTACCAATTGAGCTCGTAGGCACGTCGTCTAAAAATCCGCGGCTTCCTGCAAAGATGATGACCACTTGATTTTCGACCGGAAGCGGCGAATAAGGAGGCTGTTTTAAAATTTCGACCATTCTTTGTCCGCGATCCAGCTGCTTACGGCTGCTCTCGTCCAAATCGCTCGCAAACTGCGCAAACGCCTGAAGCTCACGGTATTGAGCTAGATCTAGGCGCAAGGTTCCTGAGACCTTTTTGATCGCTTTAATCTGCGCGGAACCGCCGACGCGGCTAACCGAAAGACCTACGTTGATCGCAGGACGAATTCCTGAGTTAAATAGACCAGATTCTAGGAAAATTTGACCATCGGTGATGGAGATAACGTTTGTAGGGATATATGCCGAAACGTCGCCTGCTTGCGTCTCGATGATAGGAAGCGCCGTTAGGCTACCTGCACCGAGTGCATCGCTTAGCTTACTAGCACGCTCAAGCAAACGAGAGTGCAGGTAGAATACGTCGCCAGGATACGCCTCGCGTCCCGGTGGACGGCGCAAGATAAGCGACATCTCGCGATAAGCAACCGCGTGCTTGCTAAGATCATCGTAGATGATAAGCGCGTGGCGGGAGTTATCTCTGAAATACTCGCCCATAGTGCAGCCCGAATATGGCGCCAAGTATTGAAGTGCAGCCGCCTCGCTAGCACCCGCCGCAACTACGATCGTATAATCCATCGCACCGTACTCTTCAAGCTTTTTAACGACTTGTGCGACGGTGGATTGTTTCTGACCGATTGCTACATATATGCAGATGACGTCTTGGCCCTTTTGATTGATGATGGTATCAACAGCAACGGTGGTTTTTCCTGTTTGGCGGTCGCCGATGATGAGCTCGCGCTGTCCGCGGCCGATCGGCACTAGCGCGTCGATCGCCTTAAGGCCGGTTTGAAGTGGCTCGTGAACGGATTTACGAGCCATGATGCCTTTAGCCTTTTCTTCGACAAATCTAGTATCGCTGGTCTCTATCGCGCCTTTGCCGTCGATCGGTTCGCCTAGAGCGTTTACCACGCGACCGATTAATGCATCACCTACCGGAACGCGCAAAAGCTTACCCAGTCTTTTTACGCTGCTTCCCTCGTTTATGCCGCTAGTATCGCCTAAAATAACGATACCGACGCTGCTATCCTCTAAATTTAACGCGATACCACGAGCTCCGTTTTCGAATTCGACCATCTCGTTAGCCATTACGTTTTTTAAGCCGTAAACATTAGCAACGCCGTCTGCGACCGAAACGACCTTACCGGTTTCTTCGATATCAACGCTAAGATCGAAATTTTCGATTCGCTCTTTGATTATGCTGCTGATTTCGTCTGCCTTAATTTTCGCACCCACGCTTTACTCCTTTAAATTGCTTTTAAAATATATTCGCTCATTTTTTGTTTCAATCTATCAACTGAAAAACTAATCTCAAATCCAAGATCCTCGACTTCGATCTTAATGCCCTCAAGCTCGCTTTTAACAGGTTGTAGAGTAATATCTGCATTAAATTTCTTTGAAATTTTAGTCTCTAGCTCTTTTATTTTCGCGGCGTCTATTTCGGTAGCGGAATAAATTTTACCTAAGTATTTATTATCCAGCGCCGCAATATTCTTGCGCAGTTCCTCAACTATCTGCGGGATTAGCGCAATACGTCTATTTTTAGCTAGAAGTTTAATAAAATTTACGATTTTTTCGCTTGGATTTTTTATAAACGACGCAATAAGTTCCACTTTGGATTCCTCTTTTAGCGTCGGAGATTTTACAATATCTTGGAATTTTGGAATTCTAAATGCGCTCGCGACGCTCTCGAGCGTCTGCAAAACAGAGCCTAGTTCATCTTTTTTATAGCTCAGTATTAGGGCGTTTACATATCTTTTTGAGGTGTTATTTATCATCATCCGACCTTTTTCTCTACGATTTTAACCAGTTTGTCTTGACCAAATTTGATGTCATCCGATGCAAAAACGTCATCCAGTATCTCGCTTACGACCTCTTTTTTGATCTTGCGCGCCTCAAAGCTCTTTTGCTCATCGAAAGATTTTTGCAAATTCGCAATCTCTTGTTCGGTCGCATTTTTTATCTTTTCGGCAGCGAACACGATCTCTTTTTTAGCAGTTTCAATTAAAGCTGCGCCTTGAACCTTGGCATCTTGCAGATCTTTTTTAGCTTGCTCCTTGCGAGCTGCGGACTCTTTTAAAATTTTCTGATTAGCCTCAAGTCTAGATGCGATGCCGTCGATTCTACCTTGATATGCTGCTTTTGCAGGACCTTTTAAAAGATAAAACAAAATTCCGAAAAACAAAATGAAATTTATACTTCGCCACAGCACGTCGTAGTCTTTGACTCCATCGTGCTCGCCACTTGCTAAAACAAACGCCGGAATTATAAATAAAAATAGATATTTTTTCATACTAAAATCCTCATACTTTAGCCACAGCGCTGCTTAGAGCATTTTTAAATTCCGGAATTTTGGCTTGCAACTCATTTCTTAGGCTACGTCTTTGCTCATCCAAACCGCCTAAGAATTGATTGAAATCCTCCTCCATTGCGGCTTTTTTCTCAGCTATTTCTCTAGCAGCAACCTGCTTCGCACTATCCATCGCCTCTTGCTTTATTTTAACAGCTTGCAACTTCGCAGCATCCATGATTCTTACGATCTCTGCTTTATCGGCATCTGCATCCTGTGCATTTTTCATCGCATTTGTCTCATCTTCTTTAATAATAGCCTCTCGCTTTTCCATATGCAAAAGTAACGGTCTATAAAGCTTGATATTTAAGAAGTAAATCAAAGCCAAAAATACGACGATGGTCGTTATCATGGCGGTCAAACTTACGTCTAGCATCGCACCTCCTCTAGATTAGTTTTAAACAAAATGCGTATTTTACAATATGAAAAATTAAAATACACTATAAAAAATCATCCGATTTTCTTTAAAAACTCGGAAATTTGTAAAATTTCGCTAAATTCGATCGAAATTTTACGCTCTTTGATACTTATTTTACCAAATTGATCAAGCTTGGCCTTTAGCTTTAAAAGTTCAGGCTTGAAGCTTTGAAATTCCGCACCAGGCTTTTTCTCTTTTGGAACGGTTTTATCTTTGAGCTTTTTGACTAAAGTTTCAGTATCTCTTACGCTTAGACGCTGTCCTAAAATGGTATTTAGCGCTAAAATTTGATCCTCTTTTTCGAGTCCAACCATTATCTTGGCGTGCCCTTGCGAAATTTTATCTGCGCTTATGGCGTCTTGCACTTCGGAGCATAAATTTAAAAGCCTTAACGTGTTTGTAATCTGTGTGCGGGACTTTTTGATGATGTCGGCTAACTCCTCTTGCGTGATCCTGTATTCGCCGATGAGCTCCTTATAGGACTTAGCAAGCTCGATAGGATTTAGATCCTCGCGCTGGATATTTTCGATGAGGGCAAGCTCTCTTAAATTTTGAGATTTTATGTCCGCGACTACGGCTTTGATTTTACTCTCGCCCAAAAGCTTCGTCGCTCTTAGGCGTCGTTCGCCGGCGATAAGGACGTAAGAATCATCTTTTTGAATAACAATGATAGGCTGGATAAGCCCGTGGCGGGCGATGCTTTCGCTCAGCTGCCTAAGTGCCTCCTCATCGAAGCTCTGCCGCGGTTGATATGGATTTGGCTCGATTTTATCGACATCGATTTCGATAACTAAACTATCTGCATTTCCACTTTCTAGCTCCCTATTATAGGAGCTTTCTACGTCGTCTAAAATCGCACCGAGCCCGCGACCGAGTGCTCTTTTTACCTTGCCCATTTTTGCTCCATTATGGATTTAGCGAGGTCTTGATAGGCGATGGAGCCGGCGGATTTTATATCGTATAAAACCACCGGCTTGCCAAAGCTTGGGCTTTCGGCTAGCTTAATATTGCGCGGGATGATGACTAGATCATCACTCTTGCCGATACGAAAGAGCTTATCGTCGAAATACTCGCGTAAATTCGCAACTGTCTCTTTGGCGAGATTGTTTTGCAAACTATACATCGTAGGTAAAAATCCGCGAATTTTTAAATTTTTATTGAGCGTTTGCTTGACGACTTTTACGGTATTTAGGATCAGCGCGACACCTTCAAGCGCATAGAATTCGCACTGAATCGGGATGATGACGCTATCACTTGCGACCAAGGCATTTACCGTAATGCTACCGAGCGTCGGCGGCGAATCGATGATGATGAAATCGTATCTATCCTTAACCTCGGAAATTTTATTTTTTAGCATTAGTTTGAAGTCTTTCTCTTCACTTACTTCGCGCTCGATGCCTACAAGTCCGATATTTGACGGCACTAAATCCATAAACTCAAGTTCGGTCTTTTGGATCACTTCGGACATGCTCTTACGCCCTGTTAGGACGTGATAAATGTTAAATTCAAAGTCACTGCGGTTAAAGCCAAGTCCGGTCGTAGCGTTCGCCTGAGGGTCTACATCGATCAGTAGAACCCGCTTTTTCTTTATCGCTAGCGACGCAGCGAGATTAACCGCCGTGGTCGTCTTGCCGACGCCGCCTTTTTGATTTGCTATCGTAATTACTTCACTCATCTTAAAGCATAAACCCTTTCTTCATTTATTATGATCGATCCGTCCTCGCACAGCTTCGCCCGTGCAAGCGAAATTTTTTCGCCGCCTAGATGAACGCTAAATTTTTGCGATTTTTGGAATTGTAACGAAAAATTTCTAAAAATTTGCTTCCACGAGATTTTATTTTCATATAGCGCAAAAAAGCCCTCTATAGCGTCTTTTGCGCTGATTTTTATATCTAAAATTCCCGCATATTCGGGCGCACCGAGCAGGTTCATACCGATGCCGCAGACGAGGGTATTTTTGATCTTATTCGTCATCGTTCCGCCGATTTTACGCTCGCCCAGATAAAAATCGTTGGGCCATTTCAGCCAAAGCTGAGAACCGAGGGATGCGAGAAGCTCCTGCATAATCATCGCAAAATATATGCTCGCCGACTGAGGCGGCACATCTGCGGGCATATCGCTCTGCGCGACACAGAACGAAAATGCGAGATTGCCGCTCGCACCCTCCCAATCATTGCCGCGCGAGCCGATACCGGCACTTTGGCGATTTGCGGCGATCGCAAAAGGCGGCGTTACCCTGCCTTCGCGCACGGCGTTCACCAAAAACTCCTGCGTGGAGGGCATTTGCTCTACAAATTCTACTTGCAAAACCCGCTCCTTGCGTAAGGTGAAGGGCTCGGCTTGAAATATTGCAAGCGTTTAAATTCCGCGTAGTGATAGAATTTTGAGACAAGATAAAATTTAGCATGATTAAATTTTACGACATAGTGAAATTTTGTGCGATGGAATTTTACGCTCTTGCTAAATTCTTCGGCAATGCGGATTTTCCCAGCGGTATTTCGATAAAATTTTAAAGCTTTATCTCGCAAAAATTCTGCGGCACAATTATGGAATTTTAAGTGGTGCGTGTTTGACGCAGCGCCGTAAAGTCCACAACCGCGGTGGCGAAATTTAAAGCTCCTGCGAGCGTAAAATTTTAGAGTGTAGAAGCGAGGTTTTAAAATTTTATAAAGCCTTGATTTTGGAGCTTCGCTTCGAAATTCCTCGCAGCAAAATTTTACTTCACGATCGCAGCGATACCTGAGGCAAAATTCCGTCGTAACGCCAAAAGTGCGGCGCAAATAAAATCCCCGCATAGCATCAAAAGCGCAGCATAAAACGCGAGAATTTAAAATCCCGCTTAGCATAGCAGATCGCCGATCTTTAGCCGCTTGCCGTTTAGATACGCGCTAGCATCCACGGGCTTTTTGCCGGGCTCTTGCACCTTTATGATCTTAACCGCGCCCTCGCCGCAAGAAACGCAAAAGCCGAGCTTGTCGACGTGCAGAATTTCGCCCGCGCGTTCAAATTTACGCTCGCAATATTCGCGCAAAAGCTCTAGTTCTAAAATTTTTAACCCGCTAGCTAGATAAATCCCCGGCCAGGGCGTTAGCGCGCGAAATTTATTATAAATCTGCTCCGCGCTTTGTTCAAAGCTAAAAAGTCCGTCTGATTTGCTTATTTTTTTGCAATGCGTGGCCTGCGCGTCGTCTTGTTTGAGCGGCGTCAAATTCGCAAAATTTCGCAGCACTCGAACTATCAGCTCGCCCGCCAGATCCCCGAGCTCGTCAAAGAGCTGCACGGCCGTTTTGTCCTTGCAAGGCGTGTAGGCAAAATCAAGCATATCGCCCGTATCAAGCCCCGCATCCATCAGCATCGCCGTCACGCCCGTCTGCTTCTCGCCCGCTAGTAGCGCGCTTTGGATCGGGCTTGCGCCGCGGTATTTTGGCAGGATCGAGGCGTGCAGGTTTATGCAGGGCGCGACATCAAGGACGGCCTGCGGCAAAATTTTACCGTATGCCGCAACCACGATAAAATCAGGCTCTAGCTCTTTTATCTGCGCTGCGGCCGCCTCGTCTTTTAAACTCGCAGGCTGAAATATCGGCACGGCGGGCAGATACTGCTGCGCGTAAACTTTAACCTCGCTCGGAGTTAAAATTTGTTTCCTACCGACGGGCTTGTCGGGCTGCGTAAAAACGGCCGCGATCTCAAATTTCGCCTCCGTAAGCGCGCGTAAAATTTTAGCCGCATACTCGGGCGTTCCCATAAAAATTATATTCATTCTTTTCCTTTAAATTTAGCCAAATCAAGGCGCAAACGATCGCGCGGGTGCTAATCGTACTCGAAATAAATTTTTACGCAAACCGCGGAGCAAAACCGATCCGCACTCGCTCGCGCGAAGTAAAATTTATACGCGTCGCACAAACCAAACCCCGCGCAAACGGCAGCATTATTGCCGTTTTTCGCATTTATTTGACGGCGGATTGATTTTCATCTCCGCTTTGATCCTTCCACGGCCAAAAAGCGCACGGATCTTCGGACCAATCAATCTTTGCAGAGGATTTCGCCCTCAGCTCTTCTAGGCTAATCTTGCCGTCATGATTAGCGTCCAACCTCTTGAATTCCGAGCCTGAGCGCAGATTTAGCTCTACTTTCAGCCCGGACGGCACCTCGCTCGCCATCCACTCCTGCAAGCTCAGCGCGCCGTCGTGATCCTTGTCGTTAAAGTCCATAAAATTCGGCACCGGATCGGCGGGATCGCAACCGTATGCGCCGAAGCATAAAAATACTAGAATAAAAATTTTACTCATTTCGCCTCCTTAAATTTTATCTTTTTGCGGCTTTTGCGAGCGATAAACATAAAATTTACCCGCATATACGGGCGCATTGCTTAAGGTCTGCATTCGCAAAAGCCCTCTTCGGCGCGGCTTTTGGCGCAATCTACAGCTCCTTTTTAAGTAGCTCAAGCAGGTTAAATTTTAGCTCATTTATATTTTGTCCCGTAGCCGAAGATATCGGCATCACGAAAAACGGCTTAGCGGCGTCAAACTCATAAATATCTTGTTTAAATTTCATCTCGCCCGCCGTGCCCGCGAGCCCCAAATGCGACAAAAACGCGTCAAATTTTTCCTGCAAATTTTCTGCCGCGTCCGCGCGAGTTAGAGCGATCGCATAGTCTCTTTTTGCAAGTCCCTCTGAAAATTTCGCCGTCTCGGCCCTCAGCGCGTCAAACTGCTCCTCAAGGCTGCGGTAGTTCGCAAGATCGAGCATAAAAAGTAAAATTTTCGTGCGCTCGACGTGTTTTAAAAACTGCACGCCAAGCCCGCGCCCTTCGCTTGCGCCCTCGATAATGCCCGGGATATCGGCCATGACAAAGCCGCTGTATTCGTCAACCTCGACGAGACCGAGCTTTGGCGTAAGGGTGGTAAACTCATAGTTTGCGATCTGAGGTTTGGCGTTTGAAACGGTCGAGATTAGCGTGCTTTTGCCCACGTTTGGAAAGCCCACGAGCCCCACGTCGGCGATAAGTTTTAGCTCCAATCTCACCTCGCGCGTTTCGCCTTCAAGGCCTTTTTGCGCATATTCTGGGGCTTGATTGATCGAGCTTTTAAAGTGCACGTTGCCAAGCCCGCCTTTACCGCCCCGCAAAAACAGCTTCGTCTCGCCGTCGTTTAGCATATCAAGCACTAGCTCGCCGCTATCTTCGTCGTAAACGCTAGTGCCGGGAGGGACGATGAGATAGAGATCCTCGCCGCTTTTGCCCGTCTTTTTGCGACCCTCGCCGGGCACGCCGTTTTGCGCCTTAAACTCCCGCTTGCCCTTGTAGGATGAGAGGGTGTGGGAGTTTTTATCGACCCTAAAATACACGTCGCCGCCGTCGCCGCCGTCGCCGCCGTCGGGACCGCCTGAGATGACGAATTTTTCGCGGCGGAAGCTGACGCAGCCCGCGCCGCCGTCGCCTGATTTGACGCTAAATTTTACGCTATCTATGAACATTTTTTACCTTAGTTTTTAAGGGCGATTATATCCAAAATTACTAAAACTACAGCAAGACCGCTTTTAAAGCCGTAGTTTAATCTTAAAAATTTAAGTATTTCTTTCATAAAAATCTTTTCAAGACGAAAGGGCCGTAATCAACAGGACTTACCTTACGTCCATTCCTTTGTAAAAATTTACTATTTTAGCGTTGCTAGTATAGCTGTCGTTGCCGCACTTTTATTTAAATGCTTGAATGATATCTACAAGATTATAAAATTTTATCTGCTTAACGATCTAACAAAACAAAATTTAGATATGCGTCTTTTACCGATCGCTTGGTCTTTTTGTCCCCAAAACCTAAAGTTATTTTATCCAAATTTTCAAACTTTGCGACAAGCGGCGAAAAATCACAGTCCTCGGAATGGTACTCTTTCCTTACCCCCCCCCCCCCCCCC